>NZ_APIO01000032.1:0-83856 GCF_000408945.1 Pseudomonas sp. G5(2012) | reverse complement strand
GCTCCATCCCGCGTCTGTGTTGGCAATTCTATAGAAATGCGCGGGGGTGTCAACCTGCAATTTTGATAAAACCTGTTCCTGTTCAATCGCTTAGCTGCAAATTGGGACGCTCGATCGGCCTGAGAGGCAGGCCTGGCAAGGCCTGCGGCTCTATTAGAGGTAACTTTTCGATTGAGAAAATAAATTTATGGTGGTTCGCCTACGACTGAAAAGAACCGTCAAGGTACTGGTGCTATATACAGTTGTCAGTGAGATACTGTTTTTCCTACATCGCGTGACGCTATTTCTACTCCATGAACACCGCGTTGAAATGACCCAGCGAAAAATCATCCACGTCGATTGTGATTGCTTCTACGCCGCCATCGAGATGCGGGACGACCCGCGCTTGGCTGGAAAGCCCCTGGCGGTCGGCGGGGCGGCGGACCGGCGCGGGGTGATCGCCACCTGCAACTATGAAGCCCGGGCGTATGGCGTGCGCTCAGCCATGTCTTCGGGGCACGCATTGAAGCTGTGTCCGGACCTGACGATCGTCAAGCCACGAATGGACGCCTATAGAGAAGCGTCCAGGGAAATTCACACGATCTTTCGCGACTACACCGAGATCATTGAGCCGCTTTCTCTGGATGAGGCTTACCTCGATGTGTCGGACAGCGCGCATTTTGGCGGCAGTGCGACGCGAATTGCCCAGGACATACGCCGGCGCGTCTCCAATCAGTTGCATATCACCGTCTCCGCCGGCGTGGCCCCCAACAAGTTTCTGGCCAAGATTGCCAGCGACTGGAAAAAGCCCAACGGGTTATTCGTGATCACCCCGGATCAGGTCGAGGCGTTTGTCAGCGGTTTGCCGGTGAGCAAGCTGCACGGGGTCGGTAAAGTCACTGCCGAAAGGCTGGGCAAGCTCGGTATTGTCGACTGCTCACAGCTACGCGAGTGGGACAAGTTGGCTTTGGTGCGCGAATTCGGCAGCTTTGGCGAGCGACTCTGGAGCCTGGCACGTGGGATCGATGATCGCTTGGTCCATAACGACAGTCGCCGCCAGTCCATCAGTGTCGAAAACACCTACGACGTTGACTTGCCGGACCTGCGCAGTTGCCTGGAAAAACTGCCGGAGCTGCTGGATACCCTTGCATCCCGCATGGCGCGAATCGACAGCAGTTATCGGCCGGGCAAACCCTTCGTCAAAGTGAAATTTCATGATTTCACCCAGACCACGCTGGAGCAGGCGGGGGCGGGGCGGGATTTGGGCAGTTATCAGTTGTTGCTGACGCAGGCGTTCAACCGTGGCGGTAAGCCGGTGCGGTTGTTGGGCGTAGGGGTGAGGCTGGAGGATTTGCGGGGCGGGTTTGAGCAAATGGAGTTGTTTGAGCGTTAACAACCTTAAAGTCAAAAGATCGCAGCCTACGGCAGCTCCTACATGAGCGCGCGTTCCCCTGTAGGAGCTGCCGCAGGCTGCGATCTTTTAAAAGGCCTTAGTTCGGTCCCGGATCCGCCACCAGCCGCCCGGCATCCTTGGTCAAGGACTTGAGGAATTCGGTCTGCAGCTCCGGGTCGTTGCGAGTCAGTTCGATCAGGCTCTGTTCAAGCTCGGTGGCTTCTTCCTCCAGGCCCAGCTCCGACAGGCGCTTGACCCGGTGAACCCACTGGCTCACTTCGTCATCTTCAAGGTCGTCGTAAATCAAGCCGTGGGCTTCGAGCAACTTGCCGCGCAAGGTGTTGCTCAGTGCCAGCGACGAATCGCTGTGCACATCGTCCTTGGCGTCCTGGACGTTGATCTGCAGCTTGCTCAGGTGATTGAGGTCATGTTCGGCGAACGGGCTGTCCAACAGGTTCAGGCGCAATACGCCATTCTTGTCGGTGCTCAACTGGAAGGTTTCCTTGCCAGCCTTGACTTCGACCGGGCGCTCGCTCCAGGGCAGGCTCGAGTACTCCGTGCGCTTGTCGAGTTGCACTTCGTCGATGCCCGCCAGGTTCTGCTGGGCGCGTCCATGGGACTGCACGTTCATGAACGGGTTGAGCCCGGCGAAGCCGTAGCTGAACCAGTCCCTGGTCATGCTGTCTGGCAGATTGCCCAGGGCAAACACGTTGGCCACATTGGCGCCGACCCCGGCCACCACCGCGACCGCGCCCAGCGGGATCTCATAGACCTCCCGCCAGGGTTGGTACGGCGTGTAGCGATCGTAATGGCGGGTAACCTCGAACTCGGTGACTTCGAAAGTCTTCTGCTCGTGGATTTTCACCCGGCGTTGAGGCAGCTCAAGCACCTTGGGCTCACCCACATCGATCTGCAGGCTGTGATCAAGCAGTTTGCGCTCGATGCGTTCCTCGTGCTCGCTGCGTTGTGACATGTGATTGGCACAGCCGCTGACCAGCAGGGTGCCGCACAGGGCGGCACCACCGAGGCCTAAGGTGTTTCGCTTGAACATGACGTCTCTATCTGGTTTCAGCGGCGGATACGGGCCTGAAGGAAAGGCAGCACGTCGGCGACCGGCAGCGCTTGCGGCTCGGCCTCGGTACGGCTCTTGTATTCCAGGTTGCCTTCGGCAAGGCCGCGGTCACTGACCACGATCCGGTGAGGAATGCCGATCAGCTCCATGTCCGCGAACTTGATGCCCGGGCTGGTTTTCTTGTCGCGGTCGTCCAGCAACACTTCAAAGCCTGCCGCAGTCAGTTCTGCATACAGCTTGTCGGTGGCTTCGCGAACCAGGTCGGTTTCGTAGCGCAGGGGTACCAGGGCAACCTGGAAGGGTGCCAGGGTGTCGCTCCAGATGATGCCCTTGTCGTCGTTGTTCTGCTCGATGGCAGCCGCAACCACGCGGGAAACGCCGATGCCGTAGCAGCCCATTTCCAGGGTGACCGGCTTGCCGTTTTCCCCCAGTACTTCGCACTTCATCGCCTTGCTGTACTTGTTGCCCAGCTGGAAGATGTGCCCGACTTCGATGCCGCGCTTGATTTCCAGGGTGCCCTTGCCGTCCGGGCTTGGGTCGCCGCTGACCACGTTACGCAAGTCGGCCACGGTCGGCACGGGCAGGTCGCGTTCCCAGTTCACACCGAAGTAGTGCTTGTCGTCGATGTTGGCACCGATGCCGAAGTCGCTCATCAGCTCGACGGAACGGTCGATGATGATTGGCAGCGGCAGGTTCAGCGGGCCCAGGGAACCGGCGCCGGCACCAATGGCGTCGCGCAGTTCCGCTTCGGAAGCCATGACCAGCGGGCTGGCGACGCCAGGCTGGTTGGCGGCCTTGATTTCGTTCAGCTCGTGGTCGCCACGGATGATCAGGGCAATCAGCTTGCCTTTCTCTTCAGCGTGCACCACCAGGGTCTTGATGGTCTTTTCAATCGGCAGATTGAATTTTTCCACCAGCGCGGCAATGGTCTTGGTCTCTGGCGTGTCGACCAGACGCAGCTCTTCAGCCGGTGCCGGACGGGAAGTCTCACGCGGCACGGCTTCGGCTTTCTCGATGTTCGCCGCGTAGTCGGAACCGTTGCTGAAGACGATATCGTCTTCGCCGGACTCGGCCAGTACGTGGAACTCGTGGGAGCCGGCGCCGCCGATGGAGCCGTTATCGGCCTCAACCGGGCGGAACTTCAGGCCCAGGCGGGTAAATACGTTGCAATACGCCTGATGCATGCGGTCGTACGTGACCTGCAGCGATGGCTGGTCGGCGTGGAACGAGTAGGCGTCCTTCATGATGAATTCGCGACCGCGCATCAAGCCGAAGCGCGGACGGATCTCATCACGGAATTTGGTCTGGATCTGATACAGGTTGATTGGCAGCTGCTTGTAGCTGCTCAACTCGTTGCGCATCAGGTCGGTGATGACTTCCTCGTGAGTCGGGCCGGCGCAGAAATCGCGACCGTGGCGATCCTTGAAGCGCAGCAATTCAGGGCCGTACTCTTCCCAGCGCCCGGATTCCTGCCACAGCTCAGCCGGTTGAGTGCTCGGCATCAACACTTCGAGCGAGCCGGCGGCGTTCATTTCTTCGCGAACGACGGCTTCGACCTTGCGCATCACTCGCAAGCCCATCGGCAGCCAGGTATACAGGCCCGAGGCGAGTTTGCGGATCATGCCGGCGCGCAGCATCAGCTGATGGCTGATCACGACCGCGTCGGAAGGCGTTTCTTTCTGTGTGGCAAGCAAAAATTGACTGGTGCGCATGGTTGGCCGTTATCGATTGCTGATGACGAGAAATGACGGAGCATTGTACGGGCGAGTTCCGCTGCCGTACAGGCGTGCGGTCGGTGCGGTGGCAGGAGGACGGGATTGACCCCGTCCTCTGTAGGATTTCTGCGCGTGTTCCCTACGATTCTTCCATGATCTGGGTAGGCGCCGGCTCCGGTTTCGGTGTCGGACCGGCGCGACGGTTCTCCTGGAACCAGTGCAAGGCGATCAGCAGGAGCGTCGGAACCCCGAGCAGGGCGGTGATCAGGAAGAAGTTGTGATAGCCGAACTTCTCTACCATGACGCCTGAATAGCCGCCGATCAGGCGCGGCAGCAAGAGCATGATCGAGCTGAGCAGAGCGTATTGGGTGGCGGAGAACTTGAGGTTGGTCAGGCTCGACAGGTAGGCAACGAACGCCGAGGTCGCCAGGCCTGAACTGAAGTTGTCCAGGGAGATGGTGAGGACCAGCATGTTGAGGTTGGCGCCCATGTCGGCGAGCAACAGGAACAATATATTGGTGCCCGCCGACGCGACACCACCAATGAACAGGATCGGCAAGATGCCAAAGCGCACGATCAGCAGGCCGCCCATGCCGGCGCCCACCAAGGTCATGATCAGGCCGAAGATCTTGCTGACGCTGGCGATCTGGTCCTTGGTGAAACCCTGGTCGATGTAGAACACGTTCGCCATCACGCCCATCACCGTATCGGACATCCGGTAGGTGGCGATCAGCCCCAGCAGCAGCAGCGCTTGCCAGCGATAACGCAGAATGAAGTCGTTGACCGGCGTCAGCACGGGGGCCAGGCCGCGACGGCCCATGGCCGACAGGCACAGGGCGGTGAGTGTGGTGTAGAGGATCGCGCGCAGGAGCGCGCGGTCTTCGAGCAGCAGGTCGAGCAGGCTCACGCCTTCGAACAGCACGCTGGCAAAGTCGGTGTTATAGAGCTGCGTAAACATGGCCGGCACGGACACCAGCAGTACGATCAGGACGAAAACCGAGGCCAGTTGATGCACAAAGCTGTAGCGCCCGGCCTGCAATTGCGTGCGCAGAGGCACCGCAGGTTCACGCATGAACAGCGAGGTGAGCAACGCCGGCACCATCAAGGCGCCGAACAGCAGGTAAGTGCCAGCCCATGCCGAATGCTTGTAGTTGAAGCCGGTTGAACCGAAGCCCTCGGCGAAGAACAGCGCGCCGGCCGTGGCCAGCAGTGCTGCTATGCGATAGCCGGACATATAGCTGGCGGCGAGCGCTGCCTGGCGACTGTCTTCGGCGATTTCCAGTCGGTAGGCGTCCACTGCAATGTCTTGCGTCGCCGAGGCGAAGGCGACGACCACTGCGATGGCGATCAGCCAGGACAAATGCTTTTGCGGGTCACAGAAGCCCATCCCGACCAGGCCAAGAATGACCAGTGCTTGCGACAACACCAGCCAGGAACGTCGTCGGCCGAGTTTGCCGAGCAACGGCAGGCGCCATTGGTCGAGCAGGGGGGACCAGACCCATTTGAAGGCATATGCCAGTCCGATCAAGCTTGCATAACCGATGGTTTCGCGCGCCACACCGGCTTCACGCAACCAGACCGAAAGCGTCGAGAACACCAGCATGTAGGGCAAGCCGGCGGCGAAACCCAGCAATAACAGTACGAGCGTCGAAGGGCTGGCATAGGCAGCAAGCGCGGCGCGCCAGGTTTTACGGGGCATGGGCTGGAGTCTGCCTCAAGAAATACGGAAACAAAGCGCGCACTCTAACCGCTGTGCTCTACCGGGCGCCACCCATGACGCTGAATATCAACACGATTGTTCTGGATACTGATGCCCTCCATGCGCAGTCGCGCGCGCTGTTCGTCCCCGGATGGGCTGCCTGCGGGCAGGCTCAGGCGCCCGCCGGCACCGAGTACGCGGTGCCAGGGCAATTTGCTGTCGCCGGGCAATTGACTCAATGTCCTGCCGACCCAGCGAGCGGCGCGTCCCAGTCCCGCCAGTTCGGCGAGTTGACCATAACTCACGACCTTGCCTTCGGGTACTTGCGCGAGCGTCAGGTACAGCGCCGTGCGTCGGATTTGCGCGGCACTCTCGGGTTTTTCGGTCAGCTCGATCACGTTCGCAGTTCCTGAAGTCGTTCGCAGTACCGTCTGTAGAGTAAATGCTGGATTGCCAGTTGAGAAATGAACTCAATAGAAAAAGTTGGGTCACTCCTTGCTAGGGTCTTATTCCTGAGGATAATGCCGACTTTTTTTCGCGAACCTGAGCCTGTATTTGCTTATGTTGTCCAGAACCTTGCTATGCCTCGCTGTCGTCAGTGCTTCCACTCCCTTGCTCGCGGACACCGTCTGGTTGAAGAACGGTGACAAGCTGAGCGGCAAGATCATCCTGTTCGACGGTGGCAAGCTGTTGGTCCAGACGGAGTACGCCGGTGCCGTGCCGATCGACTGGAAACAGGTCAAGACCCTGGAAAGCGATCAGGAGCTGCTGGTCAAGCAGGACGCCTACACCGGCGAGAAGGCCAAGTCGCTGCACGCGGCGGAAGATGGCAAGGTAACCCTGGAAAACGGCGAGGCGCCCAAGACTGTTGAGCTGGCGAGCGTCCAGCAAATCCTCAAGCCCAAGCCTGTGGTCGAGGATCTGGTGTGGAAAGGCAATATCGATGCGGCGCTGGATTATCAGCGGGCAGACAAGGATACCGACGACTACGACATCGACTTCAAGACGACGGCGCGCCATGGTCGATGGAGGCATATTGCGGAAGGCGAGTACAACCGAGAATTCCAGGATGACGTGGTGACTACGGACAATTGGCGGGGAGAATACTCGCTAGACCGTTTCCTGACGGAAAAATGGTTCTGGCAAGGTCGCCTGGTGTACAAGCGTGACAAGGTCGAAGACCTCTCCCGCCAGCGTACTGTCGGTACCGGTCCAGGTTATCAATTTTGGGATAACGAGCTGGGGGCATTCTCCCTGGGCTCTCTGATCAACCGCACTGATTACCAATTCAGCGATGGCAGCAAGGAAAACTTCTACTCTGTCGCGATGAAGTGGGACTACAACCGTTACCTGATTGGCAAGAAAGTGGAGTTCTTCACCAATGGCGAGGTGGGCAAGCCGTTGTCGGGCGTGGCTGAGTATGCACTGGATGCCGAGATGGGCCTGCGTTACAAGGTTACGGACTGGGCGTCGCTAAACCTCAAGGCCGAGCGAGATATTATCGACGGAACTGACGATGCCGATCTGGACAAGACCCGCTACACGGCAGGATTTGGCGTGACCTGGTAAGACGCATAAAGATCGCAGCCTGCGGAAGCTCAGAGGATTGATGTACATCCGGTAGGAGTTGCCGCAGGCTGCGATCTTTTTTGGCCTGCGAAAAACCTGCAGGCACAAAAAAGCCCCGCTTTTGAGAGCGGGGCCTTTTACTAAAGCAAGTACAAGTTAGATAACTTGAACTTCTTCAGCTTGCATGCCTTTCTGACCGCGGGTAGCGATGAAAGAAACCTGTTGGCCTTCTTTCAGGCTTTTGAAGCCGTCGGATTGGATAGCTTTGAAGTGAACGAACAGGTCGTCACCGGATTGTGGAGTGATGAAGCCGAAGCCTTTTTCATCGTTGAACCACTTAACGGTACCGGTTTGGCGATTAGACATGGTGTAACTCCTTGAACAAAGATAACTGCGACTCAGGAAGAACCCTGGCCGAGACTGAGTGCAAAGAGCAGGAAAAATTCTTGTAGATGGTTGGATCGAAATTCAACATATCGTGTAGAGATTCTCAGTGACACAAGCAGCACAGTGGCGCCACCTTAACCCTTTTTCCGGAACGTGCCAATGCTTCTTGCGAAGGTTTATCTGTTTTAAGGATCGACGGTGTGACGCTTCGTCGCCATTGCAGGTAATTCCTGGCTGTTTGGCGAGAATTGCAGCGCGGACTTTGAACCCGGCGGCGCGCCCGGTAAGATGCCGGACAGATTTTTTCGACCTCGCTATTCAGGACACCCGCCATGAGCATCAAATCGGACAAGTGGATTCGCCGCATGGCGCAGGAACACGGCATGATCGAGCCTTTCGTCGAGCGCCAGATGCGCGGCAGCGATGACAGCCGCGTGATCTCCTACGGCGTGTCCAGCTACGGCTACGATGTGCGTTGCACCAATCACTTCAAGGTGTTCACCAACATCAATTCGGCGATCGTCGACCCGAAAAACTTCGATGCCGGCAGCTTCGTCGACATCCATAGCGACGTGTGCATTATTCCGCCGAACTCCTTCGCCTTGGCCAGCACCGTCGAGTACTTCCGCATCCCGCGTAATGTATTGACCATTTGCCTGGGTAAAAGCACCTACGCGCGCTGTGGCATCATCGTCAACGTCACGCCGCTCGAGCCTGAGTGGGAAGGTCACGTGACCCTGGAGTTCTCCAACACGACCAACCTGCCAGCGAAGATCTACGCGAACGAAGGCGTCGCGCAGATGCTGTTCCTCGAATCTGACGAAGAGTGCGAAGTCTCCTACAAGGACCGTGGCGGCAAGTATCAGGGCCAACGTGGCGTCACCCTGCCACGCACCTGAGTCAGCCGTCCGACGAACCTTGGGAATTCCTGGGCGAGCGTACACTCTATGGAATGTACTGTTCCGATTCGCGTAAGGCGGATCGGGCCATCGCCCAGGAGTGCTTTATGAAGATCGATCCGCGTATAAGTGCCGAACTGGCAAGGCTTGAGCCCAATCAGGTTGGCGTCCTGGCCTGGTCCTTGTTGGCACATCCGCCCGTCAGCATGGCGGGGGGCATCCCCGGCCAACCTGATCCTGATACGCCCAATGAACAACCGAGCGAACCCGGTGAGCCGACCCTGCCGGATGAGCCACCTCCCGCGCCAGTTGTCTGAGACCCGCTGCCTTCTTCTGTAGGAGCGAGCATGCTCGCGAAGAACGTGAGGGCGCTGAGTTTTCCAGAAAGCCCGCATTAACGTTAACTTCCATCGCGAGCAGGCTCGCTCCTACAGGGACACCGGCCAGATTTCGTCGTCGCCGATGACGAAAATCCTACAGTCGTCGTCCTGTTCCACCAGATAACCTCCGGTAAACGCCCCGAAGGCCGGTAGTAGGCTGATGTCCCCGCCCAGTCTGAAACATGGCAGCCGCAGGCTCTGCCGACCCCGACCGTTGAGTCGATAAACTGGATGCACGTGACCGGCGAGTACATGTCGATCCGCATGCGGCTGGGGTTCGTGCTGCAAAGCGAACGGCCCCAGCAGCAACGGCTCAGGCACCACTCGAATGTTCAGCGAGGCCGGCGGGTCCCCGGCACGCTTGTCATGGTTGCCGCGAATCAGCGTCATGGCCAGCTTGGCATTGCGTGTTCGCCAGTCAATCAATGCTTGCAGCGTGGCGCTGGCATGGGAACCCGGTCCGTGAAGAAAATCGCCTAGGAAAATCAGCTGTCGGCAGGGCAATGTGGCCAGCAGTTCGTCAAGCACGGCGATGTTGCGGCGGGTGGTACCTTGGGGGACTGGTTGGCCAAGGCTTCGGTAAGCGGCGGCCTTGCCGAAGTGCACGTCAGCGATCAACAACGCTTGCTGAGCAGGCCAGTAGAGGGCTTTTTCCGGCAGCAGCCAAAGCTCTTCGCCGGCCAGTCGCACGGGGTAGGGCGTACTCATCAGGCTTTCCCTGTTCCGGCTGTTATCTCAAGGTCGCTGACCATGCGTCGGATGCGGTCGGCGAGTTTTTCTGAACTCATGCTCTCTCTCATACGTTCCACCAGCAGCGGAAACCCGAGGGGTGTAGGACGTTTGACTTGATGCAGGTCGAGACGTAGCTGACTGATGTGCGCCAACGTCTGTTCCAGGCGATGAATATCCAGTTCCTCGCGCAGGACTTCTTCTCCGGCCTGGGCCAATAGCAAATTGCCCGCGTCGTACTGTTTGAACACTTCGAAAAACAACCCGCTCGAGGCTTGAACCTGGCGTGTGCTCTTGGCTGCACCGGGGTAACCGGCGAACACCAGTCCGGCGATCCGGGCTATTTCCCGAAAGCGCCGCAAGGCCAGCTCTCCGGCATTCAGGCTGGCGAGTACGTCCCTGAGCAGATTGTCTGGGCTCAACAAGTCCGGACTCAGGGCTTGCACCCAGTCCACCGGGGTGGCACTCAGCAATTCCAGCCCGTAATCATTGACCGCGATGGAAAACGTCACGGCTTGCTGCTGACTGACTCGCCACGCCAGCAAGCTGCCCAGGCCCAGATGCACCTGACGGCCGGCGAAGGGATACAGGAATAGATGCCAGCCCTCACGGGACTTCAACGCCTCGGCCAGCAACGATTGCGACGTTGGCAAGCCAGACCAGCGTTGCTGTACCTCCAGCAGCGGGCGCAATGCCTGCATTTGCGGGCCGCTGAACTCGCCGCGCGCCGCCTCACTAAAGCGCGTGACCACCGCTTGCGCCAGCTCATTGGAGAGGGGCATGCGACCGCCATTCCACCGCGGCACCGCGGCTTTCTTTACGGTGCTGCGTTTGACATAGGCGGTCATGTTTTCCACGCGTACCAACTCCAGCAGCCGCCCGGCAAACAGAAAGCCATCGCCCGGCTTAAGTCGCGCGATGAAACCTTCTTCAACACTGCCCAGTTGTTTGCCGCCGCCGCCCTTGCTCCAGAATTTCAACTGAATGCTCGCATCGCTGACAATCGTGCCGATGCTCATGCGATGGCGGCGGGCCAATCGTGCATCGGGTACACGCCAGATTCCCTGTTCATCCGGCTCGACCCGGCGGTAATCCGGATAGGCTGTCAGGGAAAGCCCGCCGTGACGTACGAAAGCCAGCGCCCAGGTCCAATCCGCCTCAGTGAGATCACGATAAGCCCAGGTGGTGCGTACCTCATCAAACAACTGATCGGGCACAAAACCGCCACCCAGTGCCATGCTGACCAGATGCTGGACCAGCACATCCAAGGGTTTATGCGGTGATATTCGAGGTTCGATCCGTCGCTGCGCCACTGCATCCTGTGCCGCTGCGGCTTCGATCAGCTCCAGGCTGTGCGTCGGCACCAGCGTCACCCGGGAAACGCGTCCCGGCGCATGCCCGGAACGCCCGGCGCGCTGCATCAGGCGGGCCACGCCTTTGGCCGAGCCAATTTGCAGCACCCGTTCCACTGGCAGGAAATCCACGCCCAGATCCAGGCTGGAGGTGCAGACCACGGCTTTGAGGTGACCTTCTTTGAGGGCACGCTCCACCCAGTCACGGGTTTCACGGGACAGCGAACTGTGATGCAACGCGATCACCCCCGCCCAGTCCGGTCGGGCTTCAAGCAACGCTTGATACCAGATTTCCGATTGCGCACGCGTATTGGTGAAAACCAGGCTGCTGGCGCTGTCATCCAGTTGCGCGACGACCTGCGGCAACATTTTCAGGCCGATATGTCCGGCCCATGGAAAGCGCTCGATCGCGGGCGGCAGCAGCGTATCAACCTGCAGTTTTTTATCCGTCTGGCCTTGAACGTTGATACCGCCGCCCTGTGGGATTAATACCTGCTCGGCGTGGTCCTGATTGCCCAGCGTCGCGGAAACGCCCCACACGATCAATTGCGGGTTCCAGCGGCGCAGGCGGGCGAGCGCAAGTTGCAGTTGCACGCCGCGCTTGTTGCCGAGCAATTCGTGCCATTCGTCGACCACGACCATGCGCAAGGTCGAGAGTGCTGTGTGTGCATCCGCTCGGGCGAGCATCAACGTCAGGCTTTCCGGGGTGGTGATCAGCGCGGTAGGCAAGCGTCGGCTCTGGCGTGCACGTTCGCTGCTGCTGGTATCACCCGTGCGCAGGCCGACGTTCCAGGGGATCTGCAAGTCGAGCAGCGGCGCCTGCAGTGCACGGGCGGTGTCGGCAGCCAGGGCGCGCATCGGGGTTATCCAGAGAACGGTCAGGGGATCGGCTACGGGTTTTCGTTTGCGTGGTGTTTCAACCGCAGGTGCAGAGCGTGCGAAGCGATTGAGCGCGCCGAACCAGACCGCATAGGTTTTGCCGGCGCCGGTGCTGGCGTGCAGCAGACCGGATTGTCCTTGTTTGACGGCTGCCCACACCTGTTTCTGAAAGGTGAACGGCTTCCAGCCGCGAGCGGTGAACCAGCGTTTGGCGAAGTCGGTGGTGGTTCCCATACCGGCGGCGTGCGCTCTGAGAGTGTTCTTTGACTGACCACGGCGCAACGCGAAAGGTTTAATGACTGATGCGTGCGGTCTTCGCCGAGCAGTTCTCATATTCGGAAATAACTGTGTTTGTCGTTGAAACCTATTGGCCGATGGGCCGTGGTTTTATCGCTGCGCTGTTCGTCCTGCCGCGTCTTGCCAGGGCCGACAGCGAGCCGTCGACCATGAATATGAAAAGGAACATTCAGATGAAGTCAGTTCGTGCAGGGCATTTGCGCGCCGATTTGATCACGGAGAGTGGGAAGCTCCTCGCGTTTCGGGCAGCGCCAACGCTCGACTATTTCGAACAGCCAGGCTTGCACTGCCTTGGCGCGAGCGATGGTCTGGACAAGGCGTTTTATCTCTATCTGCCGCAGGGTATCGACAGCGGCAGGTTTCATCTGGGATTGAGTGAACGCTCCCCGATGATCATTCACGTGACGGGCAGTTCGGAAGCGGAGTTGTATCGAGGCGCGCTTGAATTGACGGTGGGAGGCGACGCACAGTTTGCCGGAAGTTTCCGCGGCCTGGATGCCGACGGCATCGAGGTGGAAAACGGCAGCTTCAGGCTTGAGCGTGAAGCCAGTTGAGTGACGGAAGCCAGTCAGCCTGGCTCCCGTTTCAAGGGTTGAACGCTTATTTCAAGTTGCCGCTGAGGAACTGTTTCAGACGCTCGCTCTTCGGGTTGCCCAGCACATCCTCCGGCGCGCCTTCTTCCTCCACCAGGCCCTGGTGCAGGAACAACACCTGGCTCGATACTTTGCGCGCGAAGCTCATTTCATGGGTGACCATGATCATGGTCCGGCCTTCTTCGGCCAGGCCCTGGATCACCTTGAGCACTTCACCCACCAGTTCCGGGTCGAGCGCCGAGGTCGGTTCGTCAAACAGCATCACTTCCGGTTCCATGGCCAACGCGCGAGCAATCGCCACCCGTTGTTGCTGGCCACCGGAAAGGAATGCCGGGTATTGATCCGCTACACGTGCTGCCAGCCCGACCTTGTCGAGGTAACGTCGGGCGCGATCTTCGGCTTCCTGCTTGCTGCAGCCCAGCACCCGGCGCGGGGCCATGGTGATGTTTTCCAGCACCGTCATGTGGCTCCACAAGTTGAAATGCTGGAACACCATGGCCAGGCGGGTGCGAATTCTTTGCAGTTCATCGGCATCGGCCACGTGCATGCCATGACGATCCTTGATCATGCGAATTGCCTGGCCGTCGAGGCTCATGGCCCCATCGTTGGGCTGTTCGAGGAAGTTGATGCAGCGCAGGAAGGTACTTTTTCCGGAGCCGCTGGCACCGATCAGGCTGATGACATCGCCCGTGTTGGCCTTGAGCGACACGCCCTTGAGCACCTCATGATCGCCATAGCTTTTATGCAGGCCTTCAATGGTCAGTTTGTACATGGAGCATGCATCCTCAAGGCGAAAGTAGGTAGCCGCTGCGATAGGCTTCGGCGCCCGCGACGTGGGCGATCACCATGCCGGCGGTGGCCATGCGGCGCAGCGAGCGGGCGTACATCAGGCCGGCGGCAGTGCAATGGACAGGCGTGACACGGTCGCTGATGGGGTCAATGATTTCGGCGATCAGTTGCCCGGCTTCCAGGTATTGCCCCGGCAGCGCACTGAACACCAGCAGCCCGCCAACAGGCGTCGCCACGGGTTCCACTCCGGCCAGGGGGGTGGCCGGGTAGGGCAGGTCGGGCAATGGCGCCGACTCACCGGCAATCGCGCCGAAATGAATCAGATAGTCGATCAGCGCCTGGCTGTCCTGGCTGGCCAGCGGGTGGTTGACGTCGCCCTGGCCGCGCAGCTCGACGGTGACCGAAAAGCTCCCCGGCGGAATATCGAAGTGCTCGCCGAAGCGCTCCTTCAATTGCCACCAGAGCAGCGTGAAGCATTCATCGAACGACTGGCCACCGGAGTCGGTGGCCAACAGGCTGGCTTCGGAACCGATGTAGCGAGCCAGCGGCTCGACCTGTGGCCAGGCTTCGGGCGTGGTGTACAGGTGCGCCACTGCTTCGAAGTCACAATGCAGGTCCAGCACCATGTCGGCATCGCAGGCCAGCCGTTGCAGGGTCAGGCGCTGGGATTGCAGCTGGGTGCTGGCGGTCTGCCGCGCCAATGCCTGGCGCAGGTTGTTGCGGATCAGTTCGAGGTTGCGCTGCGGGTCGTCGCCGAGTTGGCCTTCGATCGCGTTGCCCACCTCTTCGCTCAAATCGATGAACCAGCGGTTGAAGTTCTGCCCACTTTCGAGCTCATAGCGCCCCAGCGGTACATCCATCAACACTTGCTCCAGGCCCGGCGGGTTGGCCACGGGCACCAGGACGATTTCACTGCGCAGCCGGCCGGCGGCTTCCAACTCCGCCAGGCGTTGCTTGAGGTGCCACGCCACCAGCATGCCGGGTATTTCATCGGCGTGCAGGGACGACTGGATGTAGATCTTGCCATTGGCCGGTTGCGGCCCGAAATGAAAACTGTGGATCTGTCGTGCGGTCCCCGGCAGTGGGGCCAGCAAGTCATGTATCTGGTGGCGCATTTGTCGTGTTTCCCGAAGCGGGGTCCTAGTGAGTCGGCCCGAGGAAGGCCAGCCATCGGCGTTCGGCGAGGCGGAACAGGCCGACCAGCGCAAAGGTGACGGTCAGGTAGATCAGCGCGGCGATCCCGAACGACTGGAAGGTCAGGAAGGTCGCCGAGTTGGCGTCCCGAGCGACTTTCAGGATGTCCGGGATAGTCGCAGTGAACGCCACGGTGGTCGAGTGCAGCATCAGGATCACTTCGTTGCTGTAGTACGGCAACGAGCGACGCAGCGCCGAAGGCATGATCACGTAGGCATACAGCTTCCAGCCTGTCAGGCCGTAGGCCTTGGCGGCTTCGACTTCGCCGTGGGCCATGCTGCGGATCGCCCCGGCGAAAATCTCCGTGGTGTAGGCGCAGGTGTTCAGGGCGAACGCCAGGATGGTGCAGTTCATCGCATCGCGAAAGAAGCTGTCGAGCAGCGGTTGCGCGCGCACGGCGGCCAGGCTGTAGATCCCGGTGTAGCAGATCAGCAGCTGGATATACAAAGGCGTGCCGCGAAACAGGTAGGTGTAGAACTGCACCGGCCAGCGAATGTAGAAGTGCGGTGAAACCCGGGCGATCGACAACGGAATCGAGACGATGAAGCCGATGAAGATCGATGCACTGAGCAACCACAGGGTCATGGCCAGGCCGGTGATGTTCTGACCGTCGGTGTAGAGGAAGGCTTTCCAGTATTCCTGCAGGAGTTCGATCATCGCACAGCCTCCCGGGTACCCGCGGCATAGCGGCGTTCGAGCCAGCGCAGAATGACGTTGGAGGCGCTGGTGATCGCCAGGTAGATCAGGGCGGCGAGCACCAGGAAGTAGAACAGCTGATAGCTGCTTTTACCCGCATCCTGGGCCGCCTTGACCAAGTCGGCGAGGCCGATGATCGACACCAGTGCAGTGGCCTTGAGCATGACCATCCAGTTGTTGCCGATACCCGGCAGGGCATAACGCATCATTTGCGGAAACACCACGATACGGAACCGCTGGCCGCGCTTGAGTCCGTAGGCCGTGGCTGCTTCGACCTGCCCGCGAGGCACGGCGAGGATCGCGCCGCGGAAGGTTTCGGTGAAGTAGGCGCCGTAAATGAAGCCCAGGGTCAGTACCCCGGCGCTGAACGGGTTGATCTCGATGTATTCCCATTCCATGTAATCGGTGAGCGACGTCAGCCAGGTTTGCAGGCTGTAGAAGATCAGCAGCATCAGCACCAGGTCTGGCACCCCGCGAATCAGCGTGGTGTAGCACTGTGCAAGCAGGCGTAGCAGTTTGACTTTCGACAGCTTGGCACTGGCGCCGAGTAGACCGAGCAATACGGCCACCAGCAGCGACATCGCCGATAACTTGATGGTCATCCAGGTGCCTTCCATCAGCAGCGGGCCAAAGCCCTTGAGGCTGAAGGCGGAGAGCCCCAGTGTGTTTAAGAGGTTTTCGAACATAAATCAGCAACCTGATCGGATGAAAAAAGCGCCCATCGCGAGATGGGCGCCGGGCATTACTTGCCGCTGTACAGGTTCAGATCGCCGAAGTGTTTCTTTTGAATAGTGGCGTAGGTGCCATCATCGTGTAACGCTTTGATACCTTTATCCAAAAGTGCTTTCAGCTCGGTGTTACCTTTCTTAATGCCGATTGCCGTCTTGGCGGGCAGCAGTTCGCTGTCAACCGGCTTGCTGACTTCGTAGCCTTCACCTTTTGGCGACTTCAAGAAGCCCAGTTCGGCTTGCAGCATGTCCTGGATCGCGGCGTCCAGACGGCCGGAAGTCAGGTCGGAATACACCTGGTCCTGGTTCTGATAGGCCTGGGTCTTCACGCCGGCCTTATCCAGCACAGCCTTGGCGTAGGCTTCCTGGATGGTGCCTTGTTCGTAGCCGACGGTCTTGCCCTTGAGCGACGCGACGTCTTCGGTCAGGCCGGAACCTTTCTTGAACACGTAGGCGGTTGGACCGGAGAACAGTTCGCTGGAGAAGTCGATGACTTTTTCGCGGGCCGGGGTAACGGTCATCGAAGAGATCACGCCGTCGAATTTATTGGCCTTGAGGCCAGGAATCATGCCGTCGAAGTCGCTTTCGACCCATTTGCACTTGACCTTCAGCTCAGCGCAGATCGCGTTCCCCAGGTCGATGTCGAAGCCTACCAGGCTGCCGTCGGCCGCTTTCGACTCGAACGGCGCGTAGGAAGGGTCAACACCAAAACGCAATTCCTTGTATTCCTTTGCCAGCGCGGAACCGGCTGCCACGCACAACGCCAGTGCAGAAAGGGTCAGCAATGCTTTTTTCATTATTCAATCCCTAAGAACCAATATGAGCGCTTGTGGCGCAGAATTATTGTTACTGGTAAGCGTAAGCCCTAATGAAAGTAGCAATTTCCGAACCAGAGTACCGAACAAGCGTTTAAAAGGTATTCGGGAAATTGCAGGAGGGGATTAGTGCACGAAAATGGGCGTCGTGAAAAGCCTGCACTTTTCTGGTTCTGCACAGCGCTCGCATACAGCGGTTCAGCCGAGCAGATCCTGTAATGTACCCAGGTGATCAGCCTCTTCGACCGATTTGTCCTGCCGCCAGCGCAGCATCCGCGGAAACCGCACCGCAATCCCGCTTTTGTGCCGTTTGGACAAGGCGATGCCTTCGAAACCCAGTTCAAACACCAGGCTCGGCTTGACGCTGATCACCGGGCCGAATTTTTCTACCGTGGTTCTGCGCACGATGTTGTCGACCTGGCGCATTTGTTCATCGGTCAACCCTGAATAGGCCTTGGCAAACGGCACCAGCGCGCGTTCGCTGGCGTCGGGTGGCGCGTCCCAGACGGCGAACGTGTAATCGCTGTAGAGACTGGCGCGGCGGCCATGGCCGCGCTGCGCATAAATCAGCACCGCGTCGACACTGAACGGGTCGACTTTCCATTTCCACCAGACCCCCATGTCCTTGGTGCGACCGACGCCGTAGAGCGCGTCCCGAGCCTTGAGCATCATGCCTTCGACCCCGAGCCGGCGCGATGCTTCCCGCTGGCGGGCGAGGTCGAACCAGTCTTCGCCGGTCAATAAGGGCGAGGCGAGCAGCAGAGGATTGTTGGCCTGGGTGATTACCTTCTCCAGTTGACTGCGCCTCCGGTTTTGCGGCTGATTGCGCCAATCCTCGCCTTGCCATTCCAGCAAGTCGTACGCGAGGATGACCACCGGCACGTCATTGAGAATCTTGCGGGTGAGGTTTTTCCTGCCGATCCGCTGCTGCAACAGGGCGAAAGGTTGTACGGCAGGGGAATCCGGAGGCGGATCGAAGGCATCTTCGGTCCCTGTGTGAGCGGCTTTCCAGGCGACGATCTCGCCGTCGATCACGGTGCCGTCGGGCAAGCAGTGGATCAGACTGTCAAATTCAGGAAAGCGATCGGTGACCAATTCTTCACCGCGCGACCAGATCCATAGGCGTCCTTCGCGTTTGACGATCTGGGCGCGGATGCCATCCCACTTCCATTCGACCTGCCACTGGATGGCGGTGCCGAGCAGCGCTTCGAATTGTTCAACCGGTTGTGCCAGGGCGTGGGCGAGGAAAAACGGATACGGCTGACCGCCGCGTTGCGCATGTTCGTCGGGAGATTGCGCGGCGATCAACTTCAAGTAGCTGGCGGCAGTGGGGCGGTTGGACAAATCGGTGTAGCCGACCATTCGTTGGGCCACGCGCTTGCTGTCCAGGCCAGTCATGGAGGCCAGCGCTCGGGTCACCAGCAACTTCGAGACACCGACGCGAAAGCTGCCGGTGATCAACTTGATGCACAGCATAAGGCTGGGGCGGTCCAGTTGCGACCAGAGAGCGGGCAGGCGTTCGGCGAGCACCTGCGGGGATTCGCCGCGCAATGGCAGCAGTTTTTCTTCGATCCATACCGCCAATCCGTCGCTGGAGCGATAAGGCGATTCGGGCAACACCAGGGAAATCGTTTCCGCCAGGTCGCCCACCGCCTGGTAGCTTTCTTCGAACAGCCACGCCGAAAGCCCGGAATACGCGACTGCCAACTCCCGCAGGACGCGCACCGGCACTAATTGCCTGGGGCGTCCTCCGGACAGAAAGTACACCGCCCACGCGGCATCTTCCGGCGCGGCCTGAGCAAAATACTCTTGCATCGCCGCCAGCTTGGCGTTGCTCGATGTCGTGGCGTCGAGTTCGGCGTACAGCTGGGCGAAAGCCTTCATGGCAGTGCCTCGACGCTCTCGGCTTCGGCGGTCGATGCCTCCTCATCGTCACCGTACTCGGTGCGAAAGCCCTGGGCATCGAGGCCTTGTTCACGCAGGTGGCGCACCAATACCGCGACGGAACCGTGCGTGACCATTACCCGCTCAGCGCCAGTCTGTTCGATGGCCCACAGCAATCCCGGCCAGTCTGCGTGATCGGACAACACGAAACCGCGATCCACCCCACGTCGCCGACGCGTTCCGCGCAAGCGCATCCAGCCGCTGGCGAAACCGTCGCTGTAGTCGCCGAAACGGCGCATCCAGGTGCTGCCACCGGCCGAAGGCGGAGCGATGACCAGCGCTTTGCGCAGAATCGGATCGTTTTTTTGGAAATCGCCAGCGTAGAGCGTTGGCGGCAGGTCTATGCCGGCCTCGCGATAGACACGGTTCAGCGGCTCCACCGCGCCATGCGTCAGGATCGGCCCGAGGCTGGCATCGATGCCATGGAGAATGCGCTGGGCCTTGCCGAAGGAATAACAGAACAGCACGCTGGCTTTATCTTGCTCGGCATTGGCCTGCCACCATTGATTGATCTCGGTAAAGACCTGCGCCTGGGGCTGCCAGCGATAGATCGGCAGGCCGAATGTCGACTCGGTGATGAAGGTGTGACAGCGCACCGGTTCGAACGGTGCGCAGGTGCCGTCGGGTTCGATCTTGTAGTCACCTGACGCCACCCAGACTTCCCCGCCATATTCCAGGCGCACCTGAGCCGAGCCGAGGACGTGGCCGGCGGGGTGGAAACTCAGGGTAACGCCGTGATGCAGCAACCGCTCGCCATACGCCAGGGTTTGCAGGTCGATGTCCTGGCCCAGTCGTGCCCGCAGTATCCCTTCACCGGGTGCTGCCGCCAGGTAGTGCTGGTTGCCGGTGCGGGCGTGGTCGCCATGGGCGTGGGTGATGACCGAACGCTCGACCGGCCGCCACGGATCGATGTAGAAATCGCCGGCGGGGCAGTACAAGCCTTCAGGGCGCGCGATGACAAGGTCCACGTTGCTGTCCAAGTGCAGGGGCTTGTTAGCTAGGAGGTTTGCCGGGGGCGAGAAGTTCTATTGGAGTTCAATGGGAAACGACTGTGGGAGCGAGCCTGCTCGCGAAAGCGGTGTGTCAGTCAGCATGGATGTTGACTGACAGGGCCTCTTCGCGAGCAGGCTCGCTCCCACATGGGTTCAGTATCGATTGTTATTTTCCAGGTGTCAGGGTCAGGCGCTTGGTTCCATACACCCGGTCGAAATTCTCCGGCTGCATTGGCAAGCTCTGATACTGCCCCTTCAGCCATGGCTCGATACCGTTGAGGTAGTTCGGGCTGGCCGGGTTGCCGGACTGGCCGGTGGCGATCTGGCCCATCAGCGGTTCGGGTTGGCCGAAGTCGACGATCAGGCGCATGGCCGGCACCCGTGTGGTGTTGAAGTCTTGGCCCACGGAATAGGCGGCCGTGTTGAGGGTGGTGTGGTCGCCGCCGGCTGGCTGCGGACCTCGCACGGTCTGGCCGCTGGCGTTCTTCCACTCATAGCGGTGAAGTTTGCCCCACTGCCAGGCTTTATGATCGCCACCCAACTGACTGTCGCCAGCGGTGATCGCCGCCGCCAGGCTGCGGGCGAGGATCGCCGGTTTGTCTTCTTTCTGCGCGGTGTGCACATCATCCCAGAATGGACTGTCTTCGCGCCCCAGCAAGTGATCGGCCTGCGCCGCGTAAGACAAGCTGCCATTGGCGATGAAAGCTTGCCACGCCGGGCTGCCTTGTGGCCCCAATTCATCGAGGAAAATCTGCCGGGTGCTTTCCTGCAGGAACAGCTGGTAGATGGCCGCATCGGCGGAGGTCGGGCTGAGTTTGCCGTCAAATGCCATCAAGCGGGTCAGGGCCTCGCGTGCCTTGCCGCGATCCGCCACGGGCAAGGCCTCGATGGCCTGCTTGAGCGGCTGCGACATCCCCGGTGCTTCGAACATTTTCTTCAGTTTGGCGGCGAAGGTGGTGGTCTGGTCGTACTGCATGGCGATCAGGCTACGGGTGTCGTGCTTGCCCACGCCGGCCAGTTCGGCCAGGCGCTCGCCACGTTCCGGTGCCGACCAGGAGTTGGATAGCTGCATGCCATAGCCATGGGGAATGACCCGCTGGTTGGCGGTGCCGAGCCAGCCTTGGGCCGGGTCCTGATCGTAGGGGTGCAGCATCGGGTCGGCGTAACCGTCCCAATCGTAACGTCCCTCCCAACCAGGCGAGGGCAACAGGCCTTCGCCTTCGCGGCGGTTTGGATAGCGGCCGGTGACTTGCCAGCCAATGTGGCTGGCATCGGCGAACATCAGGTTCAAGGTAATGGCGCGAATCTCGCGGCTGGCGTCCGAGGCTTTCTCGACATTCTGCGCCCGGGACAGGTCAAAGAAGGCGTCCAGGCTCTTGTCGTCGGTAAAGTTCGGCGTTTGCAAGGCCAGGCCGAAACCGCTGCCCTGCGCCAGGCCCTGGGCACTGTTGAGCAGGGGACCGTGGCGGGTTTCGAATATCGCTTCGCGAATCGGCCGCTGGCCTTTGACGAAGTAGGTTTCATTGCGCACGATCGCCGGCTGCCACTTGCCAGCGGTTTCGTAGGACAGCCCATTACCCTGGCGTTTGATTTTTTCCAGGAACAGGTCCTGGTTGTCGCCCATGACGCTGGTCATGCTCCAGGCCACTTTGCCATTGAAACCACCCAGGATCATCGGCAACCCGGCGAGGGTCACACCGGAAGCCTGGTACTTCGATGTGCGGATCTGCACGTAGCTAAACAGCGCCGGTACCCCCATCGGCCCGTGGCTGTCGCTGGCCAACAGGCTTTTACCGCTGCGGCTGCGCTGCGGGGCAATGGCCCAGTTGTTCGATGAGGTGGCGCCCAGTAGATTAAGCTCGGACAGCTGGCCGGTGGCCTTGCTGATCTCGGCCAGCCCCGGTACCTGCCCGCTGAGCTTGATGCCTTGCAGCTTTTCACTTTCGGCCAGTGGCAGTTTTTCATCCGGGGCCGAAGGGGTCAGCCACGGCAGTTTGTCGGTAGTGACGCTCTGGGCCAGCACCAGCGAGGCAATTTCCTCGGGCAGGTTGGCTGACTGACTGAAGTTGAGCAGGCAGAAAATCAGCGCCGAGTCTTCCGGCTTCCAGTACTCGGGCTTGTACCCGGTGGCGGCGAGGTCGGCAGGCAGCTTGTCGCGGTAGCGGAACAGATAGGCGTTGACCCCGCGGGCATAGACTTCGAAGAAGCGCTTGAGTCGCGGTGAGGAGGCCTTATACAGCTCGCCAGCGCTCTTCTTCAGGTTGACCGCGCGCATATAGCGGTCGGCGTCCAACAGGTCCGCTCCCTGCATCTCGGCCAATCGACCCTGGGCGAGCAAACGCAGGGTGACCATCTGGGTGATGCGGTCACTGGCGTGCACATAGCCGAGGGAGAACAGTGCGTCGTGGAAAGTGCTGCTTTCGATCAACGGCATGCCCATCGTATTGCGCCGAACCGAAACGTTCTGCGCCAGGCCTTTGAGCGGCTGTACGCCGGAGGTGGGCGGGAGGGTGTCCTGGGCATTGAAGCTCTGACAACCGGTCAGGCTCAAGACACCCGCCACTGCTGCGGCAACGCCGAACCGGGGTAGAAAATGTGAAAGGGCTGGCGAGGCCATGGCAAAGCTCCTGCGGGGGTAAAGGCGGCGCGGCGCGCAATAAAGGCGCTACGTTAGTGAGCAGGAGGGGGGCGCGCAAGCGGGATGCGGGGTTATTTCAACAATCGACCGGGCGGTGCCATCGGTCGAGCCTGTTATTTCTGACAGTAGACAATCCATTGTGCCGGGCAGACGCTGTTTTCCTGCTCACGCTGACTGTGTTCAGCGTTCCTGGCAAATGGAGTCTCTACATGAACAGCAAATGGCTGGTTGCGTTCGTGGCACTCTGCCTCGGTGTTGGCGCACTGTTTTTTTCGGCGAAACAGGCGACAGTCGAGCGCAGCCCCTATGCGTTGTTCGAGCCCGGCATGACGACTGAGCAAAAAGTCATGGTGCAACGACAAATCGAGCGCCAGCTCAGTCGAAAATCGGGAGGCAAGCAAATCAGTACCACTCAAGTGGTATATGACAATGGTGCCGCTGTGGTGACGTTCCCGGTACCCGGCGACGCAGGTCAATCCGATCGCAACTGTGATTACGGTTACGTCTGTTTCTGGACCGCGTCGGATTTTGCCGGCAGGAAACTGTCATTGCTCAGTACGGCGAAAAACGGGCCCGTCAATCTGTCCGACTATGACATGAGCGCCCAGGTCTTCTCCTGGCAGCACAACAACAAGACCGGCACAGTAAAGATCTTCGGAGTGGATGGGCCGGGCGCGAAGGGCAACATGGTGATGAGCAATATCCGGGAGGTGATCCTGGGTAAGGGCTGTTGTCCGTTCAGCGTTCCCGAAGATGCCCGCGTCGTCGGCACCTGGACGGAGATCAATGCCCAGAGCCGACTGACCGAGAATAACAATAGGATCATGAGCATCGCGTTTGCGCCCATGTTCATGTTATTTGCCCATTAGAGGTCGAGCTTCCCACCGGAGCAGCCCTTGGGCGCGCTGAACCGATTTTGTCCTCGATACTGGCCGACTAGTGGCCTTGCAAGCCGAAGACCGATGTCTATGCTGACGTCTAACTAACCATGCCGACCGTTATCGCCGGCATTGGATCATCGAGCCAAGCTGCCAGAGTGCGCAATTCAAGGCACCGACACACTTGCAGGAAGCTGTCTGGAAATGGAGTTCGCTTATGAGCACGTTAGGGCTGGCCCGACGCCGGGCTATCAAGAGAAGGATGTCTTGATGGGAGTGTCGCGATAAGGACTTCCTTCGATCGAACATCACCTATCACCTGTTCATTCCTCCTTTTTGGAGGGATGCGTGTACCTGTTCTATTGAACGTAGTGGTGGATTTGAAAGACCAGCAACTTTCATAAACGCGCATAGGTGGTACGACCATGTTTAACCTGCATCACAAGGCTGACCTGCTGGAAATCGAACGTTTCAGCTGCGCGCTGACTGAGGCCAACGCCAAGCTGGCTGCCGTCAGCCGGTCGATGGCGATGATTGAATTCAGTCCCGATGGCATTGTCCTCGATGCCAACGAGAATTTTTGCAAGGTCATGGGTTACAGCGCCGACGAAGTGCGCGGCAAACATCACCGGATGTTCTGTGAAGAGGCGTTTTACCGCAGCGAGGAGTACGCCAAATTGTGGCGTGATCTGGCTCGGGGCGAACCGATCAGCGGAACCTTTCTGCGCTTGGACAAAAGTGGCAAGGAGATCTGGCTCGAAGCCAGCTACATGCCGGTATTGGGACCTGATCGGCAGGTGCGCAGCGTGATCAAGGTGGCCACCGATATTTCTGCCAGGGTCATCAAGGAACACGAAAACGAAAGCCGGCTCGCCGCCATTGGTCGCTCCATGGCAGTGATCGAATTCACCCCGGAAGGCCGAGTGATCAGCGCAAACGAAAACTTCCTGAAAACCACGCAGTACTCGCTCCATGAAATCGTCGGTCAGCATCACAGCATGTTCTGTCATCGTGCCGAAGCGGAATCCCAGGGCTACAGGAATTTCTGGGCCTCGCTGAACCGAGGCGAATATCACTCGCATCGTTTCGAGCGCAAGAACAAGCAGGGCCAGACGATATACCTGGAAGCTTCCTATAATCCGTTATTCGACGCCAAGGGCCGCCTGTACAAAGTGGTCAAGTTCGCCAGCGACATCACCCAACAAATGACGACCCTGCAAACCGCCGCGGATTCGGCCCACAGTACCTCGGTGCAAAACGACGCCTGCGCGCGCAAGGGCTCCGAGGTGGTGCAGCAAACGGTGCAGATCATCCAGGACATCTCCAGGGACTTGAACCAGGCGGCGCTGAGCATCGATGCGGTGAGCCAACAGTCCGACATCATCGGCACCATCGTCCAGACCATCCGCGGGATTGCCGATCAGACCAACTTGCTGGCGCTCAACGCCGCCATCGAAGCGGCCCGTGCCGGCGAGCATGGGCGAGGGTTTGCCGTGGTGGCCGATGAAGTGCGCAGCCTTGCCGCACGCACCAGCCAGGCCACCCTGGAAATTGTCGATGTGGTGCGCAAGAACCACGACCTGTCATTGAGTGCGGTGTCGAGCATGCAGTCGAGCCTGAGTCGAACCGGGCTGGGCGTGGAGCTGGCGAACGAGGCGGGGGAGGTGATCCTGGAAATCCAGCAGGGATCGCGACATGTGGTGGACGCGATCAGCCAGTTCAACTCGACCTTGCAGTTGAACTGATCACCCCCTTGATTTCCCTGTAGGAGCGAGCTCTGCTCGTCAACGATTACGCGGGGAGCCTGGCGCCCCGCGTCGTTCTCGGGTTCATCGCGAGCATGCTCGCTCCTACAACAACCATCACCGCGTCGTTACAGCGAGGCGATGAGCTTGTCCACACCCTCGATACTGGTGTGTTCACCCCTGCGCTGGTCTTTCTCGGCTGCAGCCATCTGCGCCTTCTCCCGCACGCGCTGGGCTATTTCTTCGCCGATGGCTTGTTGTTTCTCCGGTGGCATCTGATCGATCTCCTCCTGGGTCAAGCCCATCTCTTGCAGGATCGCATCGCGCATGCGCTGTTCCGGGGTCTTGCTCATGTAGTCCTTGAATTCGGCTGTCGCTGAACCATCGCCGATCCTGTCCTTGACGTCGTCGGGCAGCGGCGCGGAGGTTGCCTGCAGGCCAACGCGGGTCTTGGCGAACGCTTCGTCGACGTTATCGCTGATGCGAGTGGCCTCATTCACCTGTTGCGTGGACAGTTGCGTGGCGGATTCCTCGACCTGGGTGCTGGTTTGCGTGGTTTGCGCCTGCAGGTTGTTCTGCAAGGCCTGCGTCATGACGCTTTGCAGGCCGGCGGCGGCTTCAGCTGTCGGATCCTCACCGGGGCGCTTGGGAAGGGGGGTTACCAGGTTTGATTTTGCACTGACCAACATGATAAGCAGACCTTGTAGGTATTGGCGGTACAGTGCTTCAGCAAATAGTATGCCCGTAGATAAAATATCAATTAAATCAGATTGTTAGAATTATTTAACCCGGTAGGCAAGGTGGGTTTGCGGTCAGGCCTTGCCGCCGGGCGGCAGCGGTCGACCGCTATCGGAAGTGGCTCAAGGCAAGCCGTTACAGCAGTGTTTGAGAAAACCCGGGTGTTGCGCCAGGCGTTTGAAATACTCGTCGACGGCCGAATAGTCGGGACGCTCGATGGGCGTCATGAGCCAACGGTTGACCGAGAGGCCGATGACAATGTCGGCCACGGTGAATTTTGCCCCGGCGACATACGCCTTGGTGGTTGCGAGCTGATGTTCGAGGATGGCCATTTTCTGGTTCCAGCCGCGCACACTGATGTCGATGCGATGAGCATCCTGGTATTCCGGATCCTTGCGCACCAGCGCCATGAACGCATAACTCCACGACGAGTTGAGATCGGTGGCTTGCCAATCCATCCACTGTTCCACCCGGGCGCGGGCGGCCGGTTCGCCGGGTAGCAGCTCCGTGTGGTGATGCTGGTGCCTGGCGCAGAGGTAGCGGCATATGGTGTTGGACTCCCACAGCACACCGGCCTCATCGATGATCACCGGTACCTGTGCGTTGGGGTTGTACCGGAGAAACTCAGGGCTGTGGGTCGAGGCGAAACCGCTGCCCCAATCCTCGCGTTCGTAGGAAAGGCCCAACTCCTCACAGGTCCACAGGACCTTCCTGACGTTGATCGACGAGGCTTTTCCCAGAATCTTCAGTGTGTGTTCCATTGTGCTACTCCGTTAGCGTATGTGCGCTTCAGGAAATTAACAGTTTTTCAGCCACAGCGAGCACTCAGCGGGATGAGAAACACATTCAAGACTAGTTGAAATCCCAAGGCATGGGCGTCGCACCGCTTGACGGTACGGCGTGTTGGATCGGGTGACTTTCGCTCCTTATTTCTCGCCTTGGAATAGACCGGTCCAGATAGGCCAAGAGCAGGCGCTGGGAATCTGTTGGTTGAGGATGGGTTGGCGCAGGACCCAGCCCTGAAGCTGTTGGTCGATGAACACCGGGGTGGATACGATGCACTCGCCTTGGGGCGCAACCTTGGCTTGATCCACTGAAACGAACAGCGGACCAGGCAGATCGAACACGGTCTTGGACCGGCTTACCAAGCCTGTGTCCTTGCTGGCGTAGCATTCATTTCTACGTCCTGTGAGGTCAGTGGTCATGACGCCTGCATCTTCCATGCTCGAATGCCAGACATCCATTACGACGGCAGGGCCCTTGCCCTTCGGGTGAGCGGCCAGACAGTTTTTTATCGCTGGAATGAAGCGTGGATCTGTCAGGAGGTGAGTCCAATCACTCGGCTGCGACACTTGCGCCTCAGATACCTGTCCGAGCGAGAGCATCAGCAGGGAGGTCATGAAGATCGTCTTGCGCATAGGAATGTCAGCCGGGAACGGAATTTGCGGATTCTGTATCCGCCATCCGTGAAGCGCAGGACAAAATGTGTTTCGAAATACCGCTGCGGGGCCGGACTGCCTCGTAGGCGTGGTCACCAGGAGGCATCCGGTTTCGCGGCGCTATCGTTTCACAGCGGGGAAGCACCGGTCTCACGTACTCTCGCGCACCTTCAACTCAAACCCCATGTCCTGCACCGGTTTGGCCACGGTGTTACCGGCCATCAATGTGAGCATCTGCTCCGCCGCACGACGGCCGATGGCTTCGCGCGGTGTGTTGATGCTGCTCAGGCGCGGGACCATGTGTTCCGACATCGGCAAATCGTTGAAGCCAAGAATCGCCACCTGTTCGGGAATCTTGATCCCGCAGCGCATGGCCTCAAGCAGGGCGCCCTGGGCCAGGTCGTCGTTGCCGAAGAAAATCGCATCGACGTCCGGGTGACTGGCCAGCAGTTGCAGAAACAGCTCGCCGCCCAAGCCGACGGACGAGGCGCGCGGGGTCAGCACTTCCAGGTCGGGGTCATACAGGCCGGCCTTTTTCAGGGCTTTGCGAAAACCTTCACCGCGCAACAGAGTGCGTTGGTCCAGCTGCGCACCGATGTAGGCCAGGCGCTTGCGCCCACGCGAGAGTAAATGCTCGGCCGCCGTTTCGCCGGCAGCCAGTTGCGAGAAGCCGACGCAATTGAGCCCGGCAGCACTGTCGAGCTCCATCATGTACACGCACGGGATGTTGCTGGCTTCGATCATCCGTCGCGAACTTTCGGTGCGGTCGAAGCCGGTCAGCAGCAAGCCTCGGGGTTGATAGGCCATATAGTTGCGCAGCAGGTTTTCTTCTTCGTCGCGCGAGTAATGGAAGTTGCCGATCAGCACCTCGAAGCCCTTGGGGCGCAACACCTGATGAATGGCTTCCAGGGTGTCGATGAACAGCAGGTTGGACAAGGACGGCACCAATACCACCACCGAATGGCTCTGCGCCGAAGCCAAGGCACGGGCCGCGGGGTTGACCACGTAGTTGAGTTCCAGCGCGGCTTTCTGGACTTTTTCCACCAGTTCGGTGGCCACCGTACTGACCCCGCGCAAGGCGCGCGAAGCGGTAATCGGACTGACACCGGCCAGGCGTGCCACTTCGTTCAGGGTTGGGCGGCCAGTGGTGCGGGTATTTTTATCGTTTTTAGTTGAAGTCATCGACGGCTTGCCAAACAAAATTCAAGGCACTAAGGTAGCGCTGTCTCGATGCAGCTGCAAATGCGTAAGTGGGGGTTCGCCTGATCCTCGCTTTTTGGCATTGGGACAAACATGCTGCAACCCACAAAAATGACAAGAAGGCGTCGGCAACTTCTACTTTTGATCCAGTGTCATAGCTTGCAAAGGTAGCGCTGTCTGCGCGCTGAGGTGTTACATGAATCATCCCATCACCGCCCTGGTCATCATGGGCGTTGCCGGTTGCGGCAAGACGTGCGTCAGCGAAGCCCTGTGCCAACTGAGCGGCGCCACTGCCATTGAAGGCGACTCTTTCCATCCTGCCGCCAATATCGAAAAGATGAGCGCGGGAATTCCCCTGAACGATGAAGACCGTGCCGGCTGGCTCGACAGCCTGTGCGATGAGTTGCGCCGCATCGATGCCCTGGGTCAGCGCCCGGTGTTGACCTGCTCGGCGCTCAAGCACATCTACCGCGAACGCCTGCGCAGTGCCTTGCCAGGCCTGGGTTTTGTGTTCCTGGAGCTGACCCCGGAAGTCGCCGCCGAACGCGTCTCCCATCGGCCAGGCCATTTCATGCCGGCAACCTTGATCGAAAGTCAGTTCGCCACCCTCGAGTCTCCCAAGGGCGAGCCACTGACATTGGCGCTCAATGCCTCGATCCACAGCGTTGACGAACTGGCTGTCCAGGCACACCTCTGGTGGCTCGAGCATGGCTTGAAGCGCGCCAGTTAATTTTTTGCTTGTAGAGATAGCGCTGTCCTTATGGCTTTCGAATTACCCGCTTTAATAACAACAACAACCAGGAGACACCCCTAATGTTTGGCATGTCCCACGAGACGTTTCTGCTGCTTGACGCAGTGGTCACGGTTATCGGGCTTATCGTCCTGATCACCAAGTTCAAGTTCCACCCTTTCATTGCCCTGATCATCGCCGCCGCTTTCCTCGGGCTGACCTCAGGCATGCCGATCGGCACCATCATCAAGGCGTTCCAGGACGGCTTTGGTGGCGTGCTCGGTTTCGTCGGGATCATCCTGGCGCTGGGGACCATGCTCGGAAAAATGATGGCCGAGTCGGGCGGGGCGGACCAGATCGCCCAGACCCTGATCCGCGCCTTCGGCAAGGACAAGGTGCAGTGGGCAATGATGTTCGCTGCCTTCCTGGTGGGCATCCCGCTGTTCTTCGAAATCGGCTTCGTACTGTTGATCCCGCTGGTGTTCATCGTTGCCCGCCGCACTGGCGTGTCGATCATCAAGATCGGTATCCCGCTGCTGGCTGGTCTGTCCGCGGTGCATGGCCTGGTGCCGCCGCACCCGGGTCCGTTGCTGGCCATCGGTGTGTTCGGTGCCGACATCGGTAAAACCATTCTGTACGGCCTGATCGTTGCGCTGCCGACGGCGATCATTGCCGGCCCGATCTTCGGTACGTTCATCGCCAAGCACATTCCCGGTCATCCGAATCAGGAACTGGTGGACCAACTGGCGCGTGAGTCGGATGCAGGCGATCTGCCGAGCTTCGGCATCACCCTGGTCACCGTGTTGTCGCCAGTGTTCCTGATGCTGCTGAAAACCTTTGCCGATGTGGTGCTGCCGGACGGCAACTTCTTCCGCACTTTCATGGACCTGATCGGTCACCCGATCTCCGCGCTGCTGTTGGCGTTGCTTCTGTCGCTGTACACCTTCGGCTACAAGCAGGGCATCGGTTCGCAACAGATGCTCAAATGGCTGGACGCGAGCCTCGCACCGACTGCCGCGATCATCCTGATCATCGGTGCCGGTGGTGGCTTCAAGCAGATGCTGGTGACCAGCGGCGTGGGTGACGTGATCGGCCACATGGCGGTGGCCGCGCAGATTTCGCCGATCCTGCTGGCGTGGCTGGTGGCGGCGGTGATTCGTATTGCCACCGGTTCGGCGACCGTTGCAACCATTACTGGCGCGGGCATCGTGGTGCCGGTGGTGGGGATGATTCCGGGTGTGAACCGTGAGCTGCTGGTCCTGGCCACCGGTGCCGGTTCCTTGATCCTGTCTCACGTGAACGACGCCGGTTTCTGGTTGGTGAAGCAGTACTTCAACATGACCGTGGCAGAGACGTTCAAGACCTGGACAGCGATGGAAACCATCCTGTCGGTGGTGGGGTTGGGCTTTATCCTGTTGTTGTCGTTGTTCGTCTAAGCGTTTCGCCAGACAAAAAAAAACCGCAGCGATGCGGTTTTTTTGTGGGTGATGATCTCAGGAAGAACGAGATCCAGTGTGGGAGCGGGCTTGCTCGCTCCCACAGGGTTTTGTGTCAGGCGTTGGTTTTGGTGCCTAGCCCATCCGCCCGGAACATCCCGCGAATCCCGCGTACGGCCTGACGAATCCGGTCCTGGTTTTCGATCAGCGCGAAGCGCACGTGATCGTCACCATACTCACCAAAGCCCACACCCGGCGAGACGCAGACCTTGGCCTCGGCCAGCAGTTTCTTGGCGAACTCCAGCGAGCCCAGGTGCGCGTACGCGTCGGGAATCTTGGCCCAGACGTACATCGACGCTTTCGGGTTTTCCACCATCCAGCCCAATTCATGCAAGCCTTTGACCAGCACGTTACGGCGCTGCCGATACTGTTCGGCGATATCGCGCACACATTGCTGATCGCCTTCAAGCGCCGCAATGGCCGCCACTTGCAGCGGGGTGAAGGTGCCGTAGTCGTGGTAGCTCTTGATCCGCGCCAGGGCGTTGACCAGTTCCGGGTTGCCGACCATGAAACCGATACGCCAGCCCGCCATGTTGTAGCTCTTGGACAGGGTGAAGAATTCGACGGCGATGTCCTTTGCGCCGGGCACCTGCATGATCGACGGGGCTTTCCAGCCGTCGTAGACGATGTCGGCGTAGGCCAGGTCATGCACCACCAGCACGTCGTACTGCTTGGCGAGAGCGATCACCCGTTCGAAAAAATCCAGCTCCACGCACTGGGCGGTGGGGTTGGACGGGAAACCAAGGATCATCATCTTCGGTTTCGGGATCGAACCGCGAATGGCTCGTTCCAGTTCAGCGAAGAAATCCACGCCCGGCACCAGCGGCACTGAACGCACCTGGGCGCCGGCAATAACGGCACCGTAGATGTGGATCGGGTAGCTCGGGTTGGGTACCAGCACGGTGTCGCCCTGGTCGAGGGTGGCCAACATCAAGTGTGCCAGGCCTTCCTTGGAACCGATGGTGACAATGGCCTCGCTTTCCGGGTCGATGTCGACCTCGTAGCGCTCCTTGTACCAATTGGAAATGGCTCGGCGCAGGCGCGGAATGCCCTTGGACGTGGAGTAGCCATGGGTGTCTGCGCGCTGGGCGACAGTGACCAGTTTTTCGACGATGTGTGGCGGGGTGGCGCCGTCGGGGTTGCCCATGCTCAAGTCGATGATGTCTTCGCCACGACGACGGGCGGCCATCTTCAGCTCGGCAGTGATGTTGAAAACGTAAGGGGGGAGTCGATCGATGCGCGCAAAGCGGCGCGGCGAACCTTGTTCGGCCATTGTTGCCTCGGATAACGTAAGCGCCCGGAACCGTCCGAGCGACGCAGGTCACTGCGGTGACCTGTGGCGGAATGTACGATCAGCTATGGCAGGCTGTCCAGCCTCAATGTAAACAAATTTTTCCGAAGGAAAGGGTTTGATGGAATTTACCAGTGGCTTCCTGTTGAGCCTGTCGCTGTGCCTGGACATCGGCGTGGCCAATATCGCGATGATCACGTTGGCGATGCAGCGCGGCTATTTTCAAGGCTTCGCCCTCGGCTTGGGCACCTGCGTCGGTGACCTGATCTACGCCGTGCTGGCACTGGCCGGCATGACGGTTTTGCTGCAATACGAAACCGTGCGCTGGGTGCTGTGGATCGGCGGTTCGGCGCTATTGGTCTATTTCGCGGCGAAGATGATTTACTCGGCGATCCACCATGAAGCGCTGTTGGCCGAAACCGCCGAGGTGGGCCACAACTCCCATCGCAAGGAATTTTTCCGTGGGATTTTTCTCGCCATGTCGTCGCCGAGCGCCATTCTCTGGTTCGCCGCGGTGGGTGGCACGTTGATCGCCCGTTCCGGTGGCGGCGGTCCGCTCAGCTCCGCGCTCTTTCTTGGCGGGTTTCTCTGCGCTGGCTTGTTGTGGTCCGCCGGCCTATGTTTCGCAGCGAGCCACGGCGGCAAGTTGCTTGGCGACAAGCTGCTGCGTTACTCCTACCTGGCATCGGCGGCGATCTTCTGCTATTTCGCGGTGTACGTGATTCTATCGGGTTACAACGAGTTTGTCGGCGCAGGTGCCGTCAAGCCCTTGCACGCGCTGTAACTGGGCGAATCGGGTTTGGCTTCTATACTCCCAGCCGAACCCACTTTTACCTTCCAGGAGTCGAGTCATGGATGAACAAACAAGCGTCGAAGTGACGGAACCCCGCTTCGAACATGGACACTTCCTGCTGATCGCAGGGCTTGGCGGACACTTCACCCAGAAAACCGTAAAAGACATTCCTGAACTCTGGGAAAAATTCATTCCTCATATTGGCAATGTTCCAGGGCAAAAGGGCGAAGTGACCTACGGCGTCTGCTGCAATTTCGATGGCAAGGGCGGCTTTGATTACATCGCTGGCGTCGAGATCAGCAAGCTCGACGACTTGCCGGACACTTACCTCTGGGTCGAGGTCCAGCCTCAGCTGTATGTGGTTTTCGAACACAAGGGGGCGCTGCAGTCGTTGCCGCAGACCTTCCAGCACATCCATGGCACGTGGTTGCCACAGTCCGGTCGCGAGCTGTTGGACGCACCGGAATTCGAACGCTACAGCGAAGACTTCAACCCGAAGCTCAATACCGGCAAGCTGGAAATCTGGTTGCCGATCAAGGCATGACACCCTGGCGTCGGGAGGCGGATCAAAAACGATTCGTCTCTCGATGACGCTGCTTTATGATCCACGTCCTTTCCAACTGATTTGCGACTCGCCATGAACACCGTCATCCGTCACGTCACGCCCGCTGATCTGGACCGTTGCTTCGCCATTGAAACCGTTGCCTACGAAGGCGACGAAGCCGCCACCCGAGAGAAAATCGCCACCCGCATCGCCACCTGGCCCGAGGGTTTCATCGTCGCCGAAGTGGACGGCGTTGTAGCCGGTTTCATCAATTCCGGAGCGGCGTTCCAGGTGGAAATGTCCGACGAAGCGTTCAAGGAACTGATCGGCCACGACCCGGCGGGCCCGCACGTGGTGATCATGTCGGTGGTCGTGCACCCGGACTATCAGGGGCAGGGCCTGGCGAAGCGCTTGATGGGCGAGTTCATCGAACGTATGCGTGCGATGGGCAAGGTCAGCATCAACCTGATGTGCAAGGAACGACATATTCCTTTGTATGCGGGCTTTGGTTTTGCCTACATCAAGCCATCGGCGTCCGACCATGGCGGCATGGCGTGGCATGAGATGGTGCTGAACCTCTAATCCCGACGCAGAATCCTTGTAGGAGCGAGCCTGCTCGCGAAAAACCAGAGGGCACCGCGGGGCGTCAGGTTTCCCGCGTCATCGTTGACCTCCATCGCGAGCATGCTCGCTCCTACAGGGGGGCGTGTGTGCCAGTCAGAACACCAGGCCCATCCGCCGCTCATAGCCGATCCGGCCCTTGTACGCCTCGCCGCTGTCGACAAATCCATACCTGGCATACAACGCAATCGCAGATTCATTGTCCGCATCCACCGACAACTCCAGCCCACGGATTTCCGGCCACGCCTGGCGCGCAACCTCAGGTAGCGCTTGCAGGCAAGCCTTGCCGTAACCTTTGCCTTGAGCGCGCTGATCGACTTGCAAGGCGTGCAGTGTGGCGCTGTGTTCGTTGGCCCAGGCGGGCAATACCGGTGGGCGTTTGAGCAGCAGGAAGGCCACGGGCACCGCATCGGCCAGCAGGGCAAATCCCTTGACGCCGGGGCATGGCCTGGACAACAGGGTGTGCAACGCACCGTGAATGTCGCCTGAAAACCTGGTTTGTTCCGGATGCACTTCGATGGCCTCGACTTGCTGGCGCTGCAGCGCATTCAGGCTTTCGTAAGGCACGAGTCGGGCTGTCACTGGAGTGTCCTTTTTCCAACAGAAATGAGTCTTGGATTCTAGCGAGTTTGCGTTCATGGATTATTTTTATTTCGACTGTCGATCAGGCGGATCGCCAGTCGACTAAGGGTGTCTTCACTCTAAAAACCACGGAGAACCACCATGAGCGATACCTATGAAATCCAGACCCTGATCGCCACCTACCGTGAAGCGGTCATCTCGAAGGACGTCGAGAAAATCATGGCCCTGTACGCCGACGACATCGTCTCCTACGACGCCGTCAAGGCCCTGCAATTTCGCGGCAAGGCCGCCTATCGCGCGCATTGGCTGGAGTGCATGGAAATGTGCCAGGGCCAGCACACATTCGACTTCGACCACATGAACATCGTGGCCGATGAGCACATCGCCTTCGCCCATTGGCTGGCCCATTGCGGCGGCACTAACGAGCAGGGCGAAACCCAGGCCTGCTGGATGCGCGTGACCGCCTGCTATCGGCGCGAAGCCGGGCAATGGCGCATCGTCCATGAACACTGGTCGGCCCCGTTCGACATGACGAGCGGCACGACCTTGTTCAATCTGGAACCCTGATCATCGGGAAACCGCACGAAACTGCCGATCTGCAGCCATAGTTATCCGTTCAATCAGGAGAGTGCGATGAAGTATTTATGCCTGGTCTACAGCGAAGAGCACTTGCTGCATTCGCTGCCCGAGAGCCCCAAGGACGAGGAGTGCCTGGCCTATGCCGAGGCTGTCCAGGGCAGCGGCCGGATGATCGCCGCCGAGGCCCTGGAATCGGTGCAGACCGCCACCACGGTGCGCATGCGCAACGGCAAGATGTCGATCACCGACGGCCCGTTCGCCGAAACCAAGGAGCAGTTGGCCGGCTTTTACCTGATCGATGCCAAGGACCTCAACGAAGCCCTCCAGATTGCCGGGAACATCCCGGCGGCGAGGGTTGGCAGTGTCGAAGTGCGCCCCGTCCGACAGTTGAATCCTTAAGATGCCGGCCCTGTCGGTACAGGCCAGGGTCGAGCAGGTTTATCGCCAGGAGTCGCGACGCATTCTTGCGACCCTGATTCGCCTGCTCGGCGATTTCGACCTGGCCGAAGAGGCGTTGCATGAGGCGTTTTTCGTAGCGGTCGAACGCTGGCAGCAGGACGGTGTGCCGGACAATCCGCGCGCCTGGCTGGTCTCCACCGGGCGCTTCAAGGCCATCGATGTGCTGCGCCGGCGCGCACGTTTTGCCGCGTCCCGACCGCTGCTGGTCGCGCAGCTGGAGGCACTGGAGCAGGCCGACTGGAGTGACGAAGACGTGGAAGACGATCGCCTGCGCCTGATCTTCACCTGTTGCCACCCGGCATTGGCGCCTGACGCGCAGGTGCCGTTGACCCTGCGCGAAGTCTGCGACCTGACCACGGAAGAAATCGCCCGGGCTTTTCTATCGGCGCCGGCCACCATCGCCCAGCGCATCGTGCGCGCCAAGGCGAAAATCCGTGATGCGAAAATCCCCTATCAGGTGCCATCCCTTGCGGAACTGCCCGAGCGCCTCGACAGCGTGCTGCGGGTGATTTACCTGGTGTTCAACGAAGGCTATTCGGCGTCCGTCGGCGCGCAAGTGACCCGCGAAGACTTGACCCGTGAAGCGATCCGCCTGGGGCGTTTGTTGATGGAGTTGCTGCCGGAACCGGAGGTCATGGGCTTGCTGGCCCTGATGTTGTTACACGAGTCTCGGCGCCTCGCCAGGACCTGCGCGGACGGCGACCTGATTTTGCTGGACGACCAGGACCGCACGCTGTGGGACGCGCAAATGATTGCCGAAGGCTGTGCACTGGTGGAGCGGGCATTGGGCTCCAGACGATTTGGTCCGTATTGCCTGCAAGCGGCGATTGCGGCGGTGCACGCCGAAGCGCCGTCGATCGAGGAAACCGACTGGGCGCAGATCGTCGGGCTGTATGAGGTGTTGCTGCGAGCGTGGCCGTCTCCGGTGATCGAATTGAACCGGGCGGCGGCGATCTCCAGGCGCGATGGACCGTTGGCAGGGCTAACGCTGGTCGAGGGGATTCTGGCGCGTGGTGAGCTGCTCGAGTACCACTTGGCGCATTCGGCGCGGGCGGAGTTCTGTCGACAGTTGGGCAGGGTGGAGCAGGCGCGGGCCGCCTATGAGCGGGCGCTGGAATTGACGCAGCAAGAACCGGAGCGGCGGTTTATTGAGGCTCGATTGCGGTCGTTGGAGTGATGTGATTTTTGCTGGCCTCTTCGCGAGCAGGCTCGCTCCCACAGGGAATGACGTGCACCACAAACCCCTTGTGGGAGCGGGCTTGCCCGCGAAGAGGCCAGTAGCGACACCCCTATTCCAGCATCTTGCCCAGCAACCAACTCCCAGCCGGCCCCGGCGGATGCAAGCGTGACCACAGCGCATCCACCGACACCGTTTTTGGCCAGCCACGCACCTGCAGCTCTTGCAAGGTTCCCGGGCCGAAGCGCGCCACCAGCCAGCGTGGCAGCGGTGCCCAGCCAAAACCACCCTGGGCCATTTCCAGCAGCATCAAATAACTCGGCGCCGACCAGACGCGCCCCTTTGCACGGCTCTCATACGGATTGACGATGGTCGCCAGGCGCAGTTCGCGATGCTGTTGCAGTACGTCCTGGTCGATGTGTTCCAGCGTCGCCAGAGGATGTTCGGGTGACACGAACAGGGCGATTTCCGTGCGTTCGTCCACCGTCGAATTGACCAGGTCCGGTGGATAACTGTCCTGCATTTCGGCAAAGGCTATCTGCGCCCGGCCACTCTGCACCAAGGCCACCAGATCGTCGCATTCGGCGATCAGGCATTCGAGCTCCAGGTCCGGATAACGCTGTTCGAACGCACTGAGCGAGGCTTCGAAGCGGTCGGATTGATAGGTGTCCGAGAGCGCCACGGTCAGCTTCGCCTCGACGCCTTGGGACAGTTGGCTGGCGGTCATTTCCAGGCGGCTGGTGGCGGCCAGGATCTCTTCGGCCCGTTGCAGCATCACGTGCCCGGCCGGGGTCAGGCTGGGCTTGCGGCTGCTGCGGTCGAACAGCGTCAGGTTCAGATCGATTTCCAGGCTGGCGACGGCGGCGCTGATGGTCGACTGACTGCGGCCCAGCTTGCGCGCTGCCGCGGAAAACGAGCCTTGGGTCGCCGCCTGGACGAACGCCTGCAACACTTCCTGGGACGCCATGAACTATCGCCTTGATCGATGGTTATTGGTTATGAAGTATCGGTCTGAAGTTGGATGATGGCAATCGTCGTCACTCAAGGAGTCAGGCCATGAGCGCCAATAAATCCATTACCGAACGTATTTTCCAGGCCATTGGTTTCGAACTGCTGGCGATCCTGATTTGTACGCCTTTGCTGGCATGGATCATGGACAAACCCATGGTGGAAATGGGCGTCGTCACCGTCGTCATTGCCGTATTGGCCCTGGCCTGGAACGTGGTCTTCAACGGCCTGTTCGACCGCGTGCTCAAGCGTTTCGCCATTGCGCACAACGCCTGGGTCCGCGTGGTGCACGCGCTGTTGTTCGAAGGCGGCCTGGTCGCCCTTGGCGTACCGTTGATTGCGTGGTGGCTGAATGTCAGCCTGTGGCAAGCGTTCCTGCTGGATATCGGCGTGCTGCTGTTTTTCCTGCCGTACACCTACGTTTACCACTGGGTGTATGACGTGGTGCGCGAGCGGGTGCTGATGCGCGAATCCTGTAACGCATGACTTTTTGTAGGAGCGAGCACGCTCGCGATGGACTCGAGAACGCCGTGGGGTGTCAGGCTCCCCGCGGTATCATTGACGACCATCGCGAGCACGCTCGTTCCTACAGGTAGAATGCTAGAAAATCTGGGTAAACAGCCAATACAGACTGCCCGACAACACAATCGCCGCCGGCAAGGTCAACACCCAGGCCATCAGCAGATTGCGGATGGTCTTCATCTGCAAGCCTGCGCCATTGGCGACCATGGTCCCGGCCACCCCCGAAGACAGCACATGGGTGGTCGAGACCGGCAAGCCGAACATGTCGGCGGCACCGATGGTCAGCATGGCCACGGTCTCCGCCGAGGCACCTTGCGCGTACGTCAGGTGGGTGTTGCCGATTTTCTCGCCCACGGTCACCACGATACGCTTCCAGCCGACCATGGTGCCCAGGCCCAGCGCTATCGCCACGGCGATCTTTACCCACAACGGGATGAAGCGCGTGGCGTTGTCAATTTGCTGCTTGAACAGCTGCAGTTTGCCGGTGGTGTCGGCGTCGAAGTTACCGACCTTGTTCTTGCCCATCAGGCGAATGGTTTCGCTGGTCAGGTACATGTCGTTGCGCACGTTGCCCATGGCCTCGGCCGGCACTTTGGACAGCGAACCATACCCCTTCACTTCGTTGCCGATGTTGCCGGCCAGCGCCGCGAGGGCGGGGATCAGTTGCGGCGTGACATCCTTGCTGCGCACGAAATCGGAGAGGATCGCTCGCGGGTCGGCCGGAGCCGGCAACGGCGCACTCTTGACCAGCGCCTGTTGGGTCACTTCAGCGACCGCGGCGAACTGCAACGCCTGATCTGCGGGCATGGTGCGGTTCAGCGCATACGCCATCGGCAAGGTCCCGACCAGGATCAGCATGATCAGCCCCATGCCTTTCTGGCCGTCGTTGGAGCCGTGGGCGAAGGACACGCCGGTGCAGGTCAGGATCAACATGCCGCGAATCCACCACGGTGGCGGTGTATTGCCCTTGGGCGCCTTGTACAGCGCGCGATTCTTGACGAAAACCCTCAAGGCCAACAGCAGCAGTGCGGCGCAGCCGAAGCCGACCAGTGGCGAGAGCAGCAAGGCGTAGCCGACCTTGGTCGCCTGCGCCCAGTCCACACCGCTGGTGCCGTCACGCCCGTGCATCAGGGCATTGGCCACGCCGACTCCGATGATCGAGCCGATCAGGGTGTGCGACGACGATGCTGGCAAGCCCAGCCACCAAGTACCGAGGTTCCACAGGATCGCGGCGATCAGCAGGGCGAAGATCATGGCGAATCCGGCCGAGGAGCCGACTTGCAGGATAAGCTCCACCGGTAACAACGCGATGATGCCGAACGCCACCGCGCCACTGGACAGCAGCACTCCGAGGAAGTTGAAGAACCCGGACCAGACCACCGCGAAATTCGGTGGCAGCGAGTGCGTATAGATCACCGTGGCGACAGCGTTGGCGGTGTCGTGGAAACCGTTGACGAACTCGAAGCCCAAGGCAATCAGCAAGGCCACGCCCAGCAGGAGGAATGGCGTCCAGGTGGTCACCACCGTGCCGAGTTCATTCACGTCGCGCATCAGGCTGTACGCGGTGAACAGCAGTCCGATACTCAGTACTGCAAAAAACACCACCAGGGTGAATACACCGGGTTTCTTGTCGAAATGTGGATGGGCGCTACGGGCGGGCGCCGGGGCGGCAATAAAGGAGGGGCTGGCCATGCCGGACATTCCTGGGAAGGGTAGGAGTGTCGCCCATGATCGTTGCGAAGTTTTACCGGAGAACTGCGCTGGATCAGGGTTTGGTTTTTTTGCGGCGACCACCCGTCGAAAGATCGCTCGCGTCTACAAATCCTGACGCTTGCGAAACGCCCAACATCCTGCAATCAGGGTAAAGGTCGCAACCAGCGCCACCAGAATCCAGAACCCCTCCGGGTCCTGTGAGAGCGGCACCCCACCAACGTTCATGCCGAAGAAACCGGCAATGATGTTGATCGGCAGAGCCAGCACCGTCACCACCGTGAGGGTGAACAGGGTGCGGTTACTCTGTTCGTTGAGGTTGGCGGCGATTTCCTCCTGCAGCAGCTTGATCCGTTCGCCCAGTGCCGTGAGGTCGTTGATGATCAGCGCAAACTCCTCGGTGGACTTGCGCAACTCCTTGACGTCTTCCTTCTGCAACCAGGGGGGCGGGCGATTGAGCAGGCGCAGCAACGAGCCGGGCTCCAGCGCCAGCAGGCGTTGCAGACGCACCAGCACCCGACGATTGGCCCCCAGTTCCGCACGGTTGGTCGACAGGCGCGAGGACAGCAGCTCATCTTCGACCTGATCCACGCTCAGGCTGGTCTTGCGCACGATCTGGGTCAGAATTTCCCCTTGGTCACGCAGCAGATGCACCAGTAACTCCAGCGGCGAGCGGAAGCATTCGCCAGCCTTAACCGACGAACGAAGCTTGTCCACCGAATGCAGCGGTTGCAGGCGTGCGCTGATGAGCAGTCGACTGCGGGCGCAGACCCACAGGGTCGAGACATCCGAGGACGTCATGCTGCTGAGGTTGAACACCACGTCGTTGACCACCGCCAGCAATGCCGAATCCACATGTTCGATGCGCGTCGACCGTGAGCCCTCATGCAGGGCCTCGAAAAACTCGTCGGGCAGTTCCAGATGGCTCTTCATCCAGCGTTCGCACGCGGCATGGGCGAGGTTCAGGTGCAGCCAGAGAAATTGCTCGGTGTCTTGCGGATGTTGCAGGTACTGCAAGGCCCTGGCCGAATCGATTTCCTGGCCGCGCTCACCGGGACGAAAGCTGAAACCGTAGAGCAGGCCGAACAGATCCGGATCGCGATGACTGTGATCGATGCTGTGGTTCATGAGGGCTCGCATGGGGGGCGCCTGTCGCGTGTTTTACAGGTTCACGTGAGCCGCATCATCGCAAGGCTGGATGACGAATTTGTGACCGTGGCCGGATCGGTCACTCAAACGCAAAAAAGCCGCACGAGGGGGAAATCGTGCGGCTTTTTTGTGGTGTGCATCAGTCGTCTTTTTTGTTCTTCAGGACTTCGCCGGTGGCGGCATTCAGGTCCACGTCCCATTCAACTTTGTTGGCATCGAGCAACTCGACTTCGTACTCATAGCCGTTGAAGTGGTTGTCCAGCTCGCTGTCAGTAATCGTGGCACCCGGGTGCAGCTTCATTACGATCTGGTTCAGCTCTTCCAGCGGCTTGATCTTGCCATCCTTGACCAACTGAGGGATCTGGTCGACGGGCACGTCTTTGGCCTGGGCCAGGCCGGCGGTGAAGGTCAGGGCGGCAGCGGTGAACAGTGCGGTCAGGGTTCTCATGAGGTTCATTCCTTGGGTGAGCCGTTTAAGTGGGATCAGATTAATTGTGGCAACTTAATTCACGCTTAAATTCCCTTGAACCGAATGATCAATACCCATTATTGCGCAGCACCTGCGCCACACTTGCCGTCGCCGGGCGCTTGTAGAACTTGAGCAATTCGCTGGCGCGGTTGGTGAAAATACCGTCGACCCCGGCATCCATGACTTTCTGGAAGTCCGCCGCCTCATCAATGGTGTAGACATGCACCAGCAGGCCCTGATCGTGGGTGTACTGGTTCATCCACGGCTGCACCAGGTCGGCGTAGCTCTGATCGCCCCCGTGGGGCAGTGCAGCGGACGGGCCTGTGCCGATCGCACCCTGAGACTTGGCGTAGTCGACCCAACGCTGGAATTCGGCTTGGTCTTTCGGTTGCTGTTTAGCGTAGTAAGCGGCCTTATCCTTTTCGCCGGACTCGGCAAAGCTCACTGTCGATTTTGGCTCGATGCTGCCTTCGCCGACCCACAACAACAGGATCTTCGGCACCTGCGGCATTTCCTTTTGCAACAGTTCGAGGCTGCTCTTCTCGAAGGTTTGCAGCACCACCTTGCCTTTGCCCTGGCCAACGCCCAGTGCGCTTTTGGCCAGCTTCGACCCCGCGGGGCTCAGCCAGCCGCGATCCTGGAGTTTTTCCTTGAGATCGTGTTCGATGCCGGGAAACTGCTTTGGCTCCTTGGTTTCGATATACAGGCCAGGCTTGTGCAGTGGATTGCCTTGGGCGATGTCGATGATTTCATCGAGGGTGAGGATTTTCAGGCCGGCAAACGCAGGCTGCGCGCGATCTGGATAGGCCGTGTTGAACCAACTGCCGGCGTCCAGGGTTTTCAGCTCGGCCATGGTGAAGGCGTTGGCCGGGCTGTCCTTGCGTTCGGGGAACTTGCTGGCGACGTCGGTGGTGCGTTGCAGATTATTGTCATGCAGGGCGAACAGCACGCCATCCTTGCTGCGCTGCAGGTCCAGTTCCAGATAATCGACGCCCAGGTCGCGGGCCAATTTATAGGCGGCAGCGGTGGATTCCGGTGCATCGAAAGACGCGCCACGGTGGGCAATCACCGCCGGGTGTGGAATGCCCGCGCGGGTCGCCAATGCAGCGGGGCCGGGTTCGCTGGCGGCCTGGGCTTGACCCAGCAATAGCAGCAAGCTCAGGAGCAGGGCGCTTTGGGTGGAGGTGGCCGGCATGGTCGAGATCCTTTCGCGATAGGTTTCAAAGAGGTCTCTTTTAACAAGTGAACCGGACAAGCGCTATCGTCAGACCGACATAAATCTGTTCAAAGCAGATGTTTACTGCGCTTTTGTGCACTGTCGCTGCTTTTGCTTTTCTTGCCCCCTCACACCTTGAGGCTGTCACAGGTTGACAGAGCGCTAGCTGAAGTTGCCGTAGGGGCCGATCACGTTTTTGGTTCATCCTTGCGCACCAGATGCTGATGCAATTCTGTGGTCAGGTTCTCGATGCGTTCGCTGAGGGTTTTGGTCATTTGCGTGAGGCGGGTGTTTTGCTCAAGCAGTTCCATCAGTTGTGCGGTGTTTTTCGCCGCTTCCGCCTGTCGTTCACTGTTGGCGATCGCCAGCGCTTCGCGGTGCTGCGCATCGGCATCGGATTGGGCTTTGTCCCGTGCGGCCTGGCGGGTCTGGGCCAACAGAATCAAAGGGGCGGCATAGGCCGCTTGCAGGCTGAAAGCCAGGTTAAGCAGGATGAACGGGTAGGCGTCGAAGTGGGTGAAGCCAAATAGATTCAGGCACATCCAGATCACCACGATCAGTGTTTGCGCACCCAGAAAAGTCGGTGTGCCGAAGAACCGCGCAAAGGCTTCGGCACGCAGGGCGAACTTGTCATTGCCAAAGGTTGGCGCCAGATGGGCATGTGCGCGATGGAACCGCAGGTGATCGACGGGGGCGGGGGCTTCGTTGCTCGAGGAGGTCATGATGCTCTCTGCAGGGCGCTAGGACTGAGATTCACTATAGCCTCAGCGCGAGTTTCATTCTGAAACACATACCCCCGTAAAAAATGCCGCGATCAATCGTTCGGCGCCGCCGTCGAATTGTCATTTATTGCAACTCGTAGCAGGCCAGGAACATGTCCAGCGCCGATTCCACCACAGTGCTCCGTATCTCGGCCGACAAGCCCGGTAACCCCATTGAGATCTGCGGCCAAAAGGCAAAGGACTTGAGCATTCCATAGACTTGTTGCGCGGCAAACGCCGGGTCGACCGCTTTCAAGCGTCCATCGGCCTGGGCAGCGCGAATCCACAGGGTCAGGTTTTCTTCGCGCTCACCCATCCGGGTCACCATGCTTTGCGCGCGCTCGGGAGAATGAATAGTGGCGGCTATGGCCACCCGCGCCAGGTCGAGCAGATTTTCATCGCTGAGCATCTGCAGTTTTGCCGTCAACAGGTGGTGCATCTGTTCACGCAAGGGCAGGTCGGGGCGGTAGGGTACTTCCTGTTCCGCCGTTACCCGGACCCACAACTGATTGAGGATTTCGGCGAACAGTTCTTCCTTGCTGGGGAAGTGGTTGTACACCGTGCGCTTGGACACCCCGGCGGTGGCGGCAATCTTGTCCATGCTGGTGATGTCGAAACCATTGGCACGGAACTCGACAATTGCCGCCTGAATGATGGCTTCGCGTTTACGGTCGGTGAGGCGCTGTGGAGCTGTCATAAATACGCTTCGGCAGGAAAAAAAGGAAAATTACACTCAGCAGTTTACTTGTCGATGGCTTTGCTGCAACCTTAAAACTACACTGTGCAGTGTAATGTTTTGTTAATCCTGCCCGGTAAAAATAGCGTGTTCGGCTGATGCGTGCGTGCCTTGGCCATTTATCGTCCCAAAACGAAAAATCGTGAAACGTGCGGTTTTTCTGGAGTCATTTCCTCATGGCCAAATCAACTCCCCCGGCGAACGGCACCTCCAGGCCTGAAGCTTCCCGACAGGCTCAAGGGCAGTTTCAAAACCACAGGCCGATACAGCATTTGAGCCTTGGCAAAACCCTGCGCATCCTCTGGAATGCGATGTTTCACAAACCACGCAACACCCGCCCGACGGCGCCTGTTCCAGTGCAACCGCTGACGCAAGCGGCATTGATGGCGGCGCCCAACCACAGCGTCTATCGCCTGGGCCATTCCACTCTACTGCTCAAGCTGCGGGACAGATTCTGGATTACCGACCCGGTGTTCGCCGAGCGTGCTTCCCCCGTGCAATGGGCCGGCCCCAAGCGTTTTCACCAGCCGCCGATCAGCCTCGACCAATTGCCGCCGATTGAAGCGGTGATCCTGTCTCACGATCACTACGATCATCTGGACTATCACGCAGTGCGTAAACTGGCCGACAAGGCCAAGTACTTCCTTACTCCATTGGGCGTGGGCGACACCCTGATCAAATGGGGTATCGACGCCAGTAAAATCCGCCAACTGGACTGGTGGCAGGGTACCGAGGTGGAGGGTATCCAGTTCGTTGCCACCCCCTCGCAGCACTTTTCCGGTCGCGGCCTGTTCGACGGCAACAGCACCCTCTGGGCCTCTTGGGTGATGATCGATGGCGATACGCGGATCTTCTTCAGTGGCGACAGTGGATACTTTGACGGCTTCAAACGCATCGGCGAACAATACGGCCCTTTCGACCTGACCCTCATGGAAACCGGCGCCTACAACGTCGACTGGCCCCATGTGCACATGCAGCCTGAGCAGACCCTCCAAGCCCATCTCGACCTCAAGGGGCGCTGGCTGCTACCGATTCACAATGGCACCTTCGATTTGTCGATGCATGCCTGGTACGAACCCTTCGACCGCATCCTGGCCCTGGCCTGGGAGCGCAATGTATCGATCACCACGCCACGGATGGGCGAGGCATTCAATGTGCTGGCTGCCAAGCGTGGCATTGCGTGGTGGTATGAAGTTGAAGAGCAGGTCTACCAGAACCAACAAAGCCTCGGGTGAAGCATCTACAAAAAGAGGCGAGCATTCCTGGATGGATCAGGTCGTAGCTCCAGTATTGAAGTTGCGACCTTATTCAACCATTGCAAAATCCGCCCGCCCCACCGGATTCGGCGTAGACCCTTGCACATTCATCCCTCTACCCGGCGCAAACCCCGGGAAGAACACCAGCCCCTCCGATTCAAGCCGATACGCCAATGCCAGGCGGGTGACATCCAGCACCTCCTGCCGCGCCTCGAAGCGCTCAATGGCTTGCACCGAAACCCCGGCTTCGCGGGATAACGTTTCCACGCTCCAGCCCAGCATCGCTCGGGCCTGGGCGCAGTGGGCCGGGGTGAACTGGAAGAGGGCGATACGTTCCAGGGTGATTTTCATCGCTTGAGAGGCCATGGGGTTCTCCGGGCTCGAGAGTGTTGAATTCAAATGTACTGTGTTTTTGTACAGTTGTTTTCGCTCCGGATCAAACGCATTTTTCGATTTTAGCTATTTCCCGCCCATGGCCAGACGGAAGGTCGCCGGGTCACCACTGCGCGCGATGTGCTCCCAGTTCAGATGCCGCAAGCGTCCACTGCAGTGGGGTCCCGGTGATTTTCAGCGGCACGTGCAAGCGATGCGCCGGGCCCCATGGCGTTTGCTCGACCAGCATGCCCTGGTCGTGCTCATCCTCGGCCCGTAATGGCGTGTTGCTGCCGGGACCATTTTCGATCAACAGTTTTGCCGTACGCGCCAATGACAATCGCGCCGAACCACCCTGTCCGCTGTTCAAGTGTTCTGCCAATAACTTGATCGCGCTGGCCGCCATCAAATACCCGGTGGCATGATCGAGCGCCTGCAGCGGTAAGGGCGTCGGTTTGTCCGCTTGCGTGATGTGCATCCCCGCGTCAGCGATGCCGCTGCTCATCTGCACCAGGCTGTCGAAGCCGCGGCGGTTCTGCCACGGGCCACTCCAGCCGTAGGCGTTGAGGCAAACGTCGATCAGGCCAGGGAACCGTTGCTGGCGTTCGGCGGCACCATAGCCCAGACGCTCCAGGGCATCGGCGCGGTAACCGTGGAGCACGATGTCGGCGTCCTTGAGCAGGCTTTCGAATACCAATCGATCGGTTTTATCGTGCAGATCCAGGCGTGCGCAACGTTTGCCCAGTGTCATTTCCGGCACTACGCCCGGCTCGTTCCAGGAGGGTGGGTCGATGCGCAGCACATCAGCGCCCAGGCCCGCGAGAAAACGGCTGGCGACGGGGCCAGCAAGCACGCGGGTCAAGTCCAGCACCTTGATGGCAGCCAGTGGTCGCGCCACCGAACCTTGCCAGGGTGTGCCGGGTCGGTTGTGGCCGGCGATGAATTGAATCAGCGGTTCGGCGTTGACCGCGAGTCCTTGCGCATGGACCTGCCATTGGTCCCAGCTGCGCATTTCGGCGGCACAGCCACCGGCCTTGACCACGGCCTGTTCCAGATCACTCTTGGCCCATTGCGCCACTTTGCTGGCCATCGCGTTGCGGTCGACGCAGGCGCCCAACACCGATTCGGCGGCGGCGCGGTGATGGGGCGCATTGGTGTGCAGGCGGATCCAGCCATCTTTGGTGGCGTAGTCACCGGCGATCGGGTCCCACAGCGGTGGTACGTTCCAGCCTAGCGGGCGGATCGAGCTGGAGAACCAGAATGACGCCAGGCGCCGGTCGACTTCCAGGCCTGGCAAGCGACCGGTTTGCTGGTGCAACAATTCGCTGACAGCCTGGCCGGCGGCGGCGATGCTGGCGCAAGCCAGGTCGGTAACGGCAAACACCGAGGGCAGGGCGCCGCTGGAGGTGAACGCAACAGGGGTGTGCGGCATGCCGATTTCGGCTTGAATGGACGTGAGTAAATCAGTCATCGACGGGCCCTCCGGAACGAGAGCCCGAGCATAAATCAAAAAACCTTTACACCCTGAACTGATCCATCAGTTTCATCTGCTGGGTGGTCAGGGCATTGAGCTGGCTGCTGATCTGCGCCGATTCGGTGGCTTGTCCGGTCAGGGTTTCGGTGACGGTACGAATCGCCGAAACGTTGCGGTTGACCTCTTCAGCCACGGCGCTTTGCTGTTCGGCGGCGCTGGCGATCTGCAGGTTCATGTCGCTGATCACCGTGACCGCGTCGCTGATTTTGCCCAGGGCCTGGACCGCTTGCTGGATCTGCCCGGCGTTGCTGTGGGCCTGGGTCTGGCTTGAGTGCATGGTGGCGACCACGCCGCGGGTGCCGCTCTGGATGCGTTCGATCACCAGGCGAATTTCTTCCACCGAGTCCTGGGTGCGCTTGGCCAGGTTGCGCACTTCGTCGGCGACCACCGCAAAACCGCGACCGCTCTCGCCGGCACGGGCGGCTTCGATCGCCGCGTTGAGCGCCAGCAGGTTGGTCTGTTCGGCGATGCTGCGGATGACTTCCAATACCGAACCGATCTGCTCGCTGTTGACCGCCAATGCCTCGACTTCAGTCACGGCCTTACTGACTTCGTCGGCCAGTTGATTGATGTCGCGGGTGCTGCGCTCGATGATCTGCATGCCATCGCGGGCCGACTGATCGGCACCCTTGGCCGCGTTGGCGGCGTTCGACGCGCTGTTGGCGACGTCGTGGGCGGTGGCGCTCATTTCATTGGACGCAGTGGCAACCTGGTCGATTTCGCGAAATTGCACCTGCATGCCTTCGCTGGTCTGGCGCGCGATTTCCGAAGACTGGTCGGCGGTGCCGCGGGCATCGGTGATGCTCTGCTTGATCTGCGCGATGGTCGGCTGCAGCTTGTCGAGGAAACGATTGAACCAGTTGACCAGTTCGCCCAGTTCGTCCCGCTTGCCGTAGTTCAGGCGCTGGGTCAGGTCGCCGTCGCCACTGGCTATCGCCTTGAGCATTTGCGCCACGCTGTTGATCGGCCGGGTCACGCCCGAGGCGGTCAGCCACATCAGCAGCAGGCCAATCAGGCCGGCAATGATCGCCACGCCCACCGCTTTGATCGTGCCGCTCTGCTGGGCGTCATCGAGTACCGCTTGCAGTTTTACCGAATCGGCCAGCAGCACTTGCCTGGGCAGGTCGATCACCACGGCCCACGCCTTGGCGTCGGCAATCGGACTGACCGGGTACACCGCCCGAATCAGGTCGCCCTGTTGGAGAATCTTCGGCGCACCGCTGGCAAGCAATTGCAAGATGTCCTTGCCGTCCGCACCCAGGGTGTCACCGATGCTCTTGCCTACCTTCGTCGGATCGACGCTGTACGCCGCCACCACGCCGGTGCCGGAAACGATCAGCATGTGGCCGGCGTTGTTGAACAACTCACGCTGGGAGTCGACCGCCGCTGCTTGCAGCGCGTCGAGGGCGATGTCGATACCGACCACGCCGATGGACTTGCCATCCACCAGAAGCGGTACGGAAATGGTGGTCATCAACACTTCCTTGCCGCCAACGGTATCGGCATAAGGGTCGAGCAGGCAGGTGCGCTTGCTGTCCCGAGGGCAGGTGTACCAGACGTTGTAGGGCGTGCCGCTGAGGTTCAGGGTGGTCTTGGTCATGTCCTCCTCGACCATGATCGTGTTCAGCGCTTCGCCCCCGGCACGGCTCCAGTAAGTGGCGAAGCGTCCGGCTTCGTTGGATTGGCGGGCCGCGTCATTGACGAAATCGCTGTCCTTGCCGTCCAGGCCATTGGGTTCGAATGCCAGCCAGATGCCCAGCACTTTACCGTTGCGTTCGAAGGCGGTTTTCAGGCTCTGGTTCAACTCTTCACGCAGGGCGCCGGGCTCAAGCGACCGCTTGGCGGCCATGTTGCGCATGTCCTTGATCTGGTCCGCCAGGGCGGTCACCACGGTCTGGGTTTCAGCAAACGTCTTCTGCACCCGCACCCCTTGCTCGGCGGCCTTGGCTTGCAGCAGGTTCTGTACGCTCTCGGTGAGCATCCTGCTACTGGAAGCGCTGACCAGTTCATCGTTCTGATTGGTCTGGTAGAGGTTCATGCCCACTATCGAGGCGACCACGCCAAGCAGGCACAGACCGGACAGCAGGACGATTTTCAGGCGGATGGACAGTGAGTCGAACATAGGGCGAGCTCGCGAATGGATGAGGGGGCGGCTGTGAGCCATTGCGGCTCGACACGCCAAATCCATTTAGCGCCATTCAATGCACATCGGCCTGGGGCACAGATTGCATGAGCGCGCGTCCGACGAACGGTCGTGGTTAAACGTTTGCGCGGAAAAATATGCCGAAAAGTGGATAAAAAACGGAGAAAGTCGCGGCGACCTCTAAGGTTGTCGCGCCAGTGACTCCGGTCGCGACCAGATCCACAAATTGCCCAGGCCCATCCCGGTAATTGCCAGGTAGATCGGCCAGCCGTGATCGAGCATGACCAGCATCAGCGTGGCGCACAGCAGCATGCTGACGGTGGCGCTGACCTTGGCCCGGCGCGCGATGATCTTGCCGTTGCGCCAGTTACTGAGAATAGGGCCGAACAGCCGATGATTGTCCAGCCAGGCACTCAAGCGCGGCGAGCTTCGGGTGGCAGCCCAGGCGGCCAGCAGGATGAATTCGGTGGTCGGCAGGCCGGGCATGACGATGGCGACCAGGCCGATGGCGAGGCTGACATAGGCCAGCAGGCCGAAGAGGAGGCGGGCGAGTTTGGTGGAGGCAGGCATGGGGCGCTTGATCGAAATTTATGGACTGACTCGATCCATTGTGGGAGCGAGCCTGCTCGCGAATGCGGTGTGTCATTCGACATAAACGTCGCATGTGCTGACCTCTTCGCGAGCAGGCTCGCTCCCACAGGGGAGGGTGTTTCTTCAGGCAAGTTCTGGGGCGTAAGCCTGTTCCAGCAACACCGTGAAGCGGTTGAAGGCATCGATGGCGCCTTTGTCCAGCTCGGCTTCTTCCTGGGCGCTGAGCTCCAGTTCATCGAGGGTCTTGACGAAGTTTTTCCAACCTTGCGCACGACCACCGGCCGGTTCGCCAAGGTGACGGGCACCGAGGGTCTCGCTCAGGCCGAGGCCCACGGCACGCTTGAGCAAAAACGCTGCGCCCAGCTTCGAGCCTTCGGAGACGAAGAGCCAGCCCATGGCCTGGGCCTTGGTCGGGTTTTGCAGTGCGCCTGCAACCGGCGCCGGCACCTCGGTGTCAAGGTCCGCCAGGTCCGCCTTCGCCGCCTCGGCACGGCAACGGGCTGGCAGGTCCGGAACGACGGCTGTCAGTTCGGCATCGTTGTATAGCGCCACCAGTTCCGACTGGAACAGGTATTGCGCTACCACGAAGCGGGCGAAATTGGCCTGGGTTTCAAAGGGGGCATGGGCTTTGACCAATGCATCGAGCTTGCTGTGCGGCTCGTTGGTGACCTGGTTCAAGCGTTGCGAGCGCAGGGTGGGGCGTTGGGCGGTGTCCTGGGTGGTCATGGCAGATCCTTGGGAAAGAAGAGGCGCTTGGTAACGAGACGAATGAGCAGGTGCATGACAGTAAAAAATCCTCATCGGGCGGCTGTTACAGCGCCCGGTGAGGTGCACGGGGTCAGATATCCCACACCAGATTGATCGCGAAATTGCGTCCAGGCTGGGTCAGGCGATCGAGGTTGGCGGGCTGTGTCACCGAGGCTTCGCCGACGCTGTCGTAGCCGCGTACGTCATCCCACTGCCAGTACTTTTTGTCGGTCAGGTTGTACAGGCCGGCATTCACGGTCAGGTCGTCGGTCACCTTGTAGAAACCCGCCAGGTCGAGCACGCCGTAACCCGGTGTCTTGAACTGCGTGCTGGTGCCGTCCGGGGTGTTGAAGCTGGTGCTGTCGACCCGGGCCTTGCGTTTGACCAGGGTCCAGCTCAGCAATGTGCCGTACTTGTCCTGGTCATAGCCCAGACCGAATACGCCGGTCAGCGGGTTGATGCTGTTAAGAGGTTCGCCGCTGTCATCGTTGCGACCATACAGGTAGGCCACAGAACCCTGGGTGTAGAGGCCACGCGGTGCGCCAAAGCTATCCAGGTTCAAGCGCCCCTTGAGCTCCAGGCCCTTGATGGTGGCGTGCTTGATGTTGTTGCTCTGGAAGGTGGTCTCGGTGTAGCCGGGAGTAATGGCGTTCTCGTCGATGAAGTCGCGATATTTGTTGTAGAACACCGCGATATCGAAAGTACCGGCCTCGAACTGCCCGCGCAGGCCGGTTTCATAACTCTTGCTCTTTTCTGGTTCGAGGTCGGGATTGGGCGCGACCTGATAGCCGCCAGCCAGGTTTTCGAAGCGACCATAGAGAGCCTTGGCGGTCGGCGTGCGGAAGCCTTCAGCGTATTGGCCGTACCAGGTGTAGTTGTCATCGAGGCGGTAGGTCGTGCCGAATTTCGGTGACAGGCGATGCCAGGTTTTTTCGTCGTCGTTCACCTCACCGTTGCCGCTCTGGTCGGCAGTGGCCAGGAACTCTTTGGTCAGGTGCGGCTTGAGCTGGGTGTAGTCGTAGCGCAGGCCGGGCACGAAGGTCCAGTTGTTCCAGGCGATCTGGTCCTGGGCGAACAGGCTGTAGGTGTTGATGGTCGGATCCGGAAAATCACTGGCCGGGGTCAAAGTGTCGGCAGCGCTCGCAGCATTCATGACGCGGCAAGCGCCGGCCACGGTCAGGCAGGTGCCGCTACCGGTGCGCAGGCCGGTGACTTTGTCCTGCTTGATGGTGGTGCCATAAGTGATCGCATGGTCGGTGTCGGCAATGGCAAACGCCTTGTCAGCCTGGGCATCGAATACCCATTGGCGATCCTTGTAGGTGGTATCGCGGTGACGCAGCACCGTGCGTGACGGTGCGTAGATTTCTTCGGTGCGCTGGTCGGTCTTGGCAATCTGGTAATTCAACGTCCACTTGATGTTGTCAGCCAGGAGGCTGTCCACAGCGAAACGGTGATCCAGGCCGAAGCGCTCGCGGGTGATGGTGTCGTTGCCGGTGCGCGATTTGTAGAAGCCGAAGCCGCGTCCTGCGTTGAACGGGCCACCCACGGCGCTTAGCTGATTGGTGTCGCGATCGTCCTTGTAGTGCTCGTAAGTCAAGCCGAAGCGCGCATCGTCGGCGTAGTTCCAGTCGAGCTTGGCCAGCACGTTGGTGGTGCGCACGTCCTCGGGGTTGGCTTCGGTGCGGTCCAGGCCGGTTCCACCGGTTTCGCCATGGGACTGCGTTTCGTGGCCATTGCGCTGGCTCAGGTGCAGCAAGCCGTCGAAGTCGCCGGTGCGACCGGCCACGGTGCCGGAGGTGAGCCAGCTTTCATCGGCCGAGCTGTAGCCGGTCTTAAGGCGAGCACCGACGTCCTGGCCTGGCTTGATGATGTCGTCCGGGTCCAGCGTGTAGTAGCTGACCGCGCCACCAATGGCGCTGCTGCCGTACAGCACCGAAGCCGGGCCGCGCAGTATTTCCACGCGCTTGACGATTTCCGGGTCGACATAGTTGCGGTTGGTCTGGGCGTACGGACCATTGAAGAAACCATCGGGCACCTGGACTCCGTCGACCTGGGTCAGCACGCGGTCACCGTCGATACCGCGGATGTTGTAGCCGGAAAGGCCCGCGCGGGTCCCGGTGCCGCCTACCGATACACCCGGTTCGTAGCGCACCAGATCCTTGATGCTGTTGACGTTGTTGCGGTCGAGTTCCTCGCGGGTGTGGACGGTGACGGTGCTGGGCACGCTGCTCACGTCCTGTTCCTGGCGCGTGGCGCTGATGGTCACCTGTTCCAGATTCAGGGTCCCGGCGCTGCTTCGGCGCTCCAGCACGATGTTGTTGTTGCCGAGTTTGCGATAGCTCAGGTTGGTCCCCACCAACAGGCGATCCAGGGCTTTTTCCGCTGGCAGCGATCCGCGTACGCCCGGTGAGTCCATCCCTTGCGCCAGTTCGGCTGAAAAGCCGACCTGCCAGCCGGTCACTGCGGTGAACGAATTGAGTGCCGACACCAGCGACTGTGGCGCAATGGCGAATGCGTAATCGCCCATTTTGCGCGCCGACTGTTCAGGGGCCGTGGCGGCCATGACGGGCACAGCACCGGCCATCAGAATGGCGGCGGTCAGCAGCGACAGTACGCAAGAAGGTGAACTAACTGGGCGGGTAAGGCGAGAGGACATCGATAGCGCTCCGTGTCGCACGAATCTTTATAGGTGCTGATTGGCATTTAGAGATGCGAATCAATTGCATTGGCTATAACGAGACGTACGAGGTTCAGCTATCGAGTAAAAATAATTCTCATTTAGTTCAAGATGACCAGCGCCGGGTATTCCTTGAGCTGTGCCGAGGCAATGTGAGCCAGCGAGCGGACCACGTCCAGCGGCTGGTCGAGACGATAATTTCCGGTCACGGCAACATTCGCCAACTGCTCATTGTTGTTGATGATCCAGCCCGGATAGTAGCGACGCAGCTCTACCAGCACCTGGCTCAGCGGGCAGTTTTCAAACACCAGGCGACCCTGGACCCAGGCCAGGTCAGTGGCCGCATCCAGTTTGGCCGGCTGGTCGAAACCATTGGGGCCGATGCGGATGCTTTCCCCGGCTGTCAGGCGCACCCTCGCATCGTCGTCGCCGGTAGCGCGCAAGTCGACATCCCCGCGCTGCACTCGAACTTGGGTTACGCCGTCGAGGTAACGCACGGCAAATGCCGTATCGCGAACACTCGCGGTAACCAGGCCCGCGTCAATTTCCAACGGCAGACCGCGATGCGGCTGCACGTCGAAAAACGCCTCGCCCTGATACAGGCGGGCCACGCGCTTCTGGTCGTTGATGGTGCTGGAAAACGCCGAGTTGGTATTGAGCAGGACTTTCGAGCCGTCCTCCAGTTGCAGGCGCTGGCGTTCACCGACCACGGTCAGGTGATCGGCCTGCAGGCGCATCGGCAGATTGCTGAAGCTGAACAACCCGAGGATCAGCACGGCGGCGGTGGCCAAGGGTCTCCAGTGCGGGCGCAGACGCGACAGCGCAGTGACTTTGACTGGGCTCGATGCCAGTTTTTGCGCGCATTGCGTGACTTGCGCACCGTTCCATATCGCCTGCGCCCTGGCGAACGCCTCGGCGTGCGCAGGGTCTGCCGCGAGCCATTGGTGGAACTGGCGGGTCTGTTCTTCGCTCGGGCTGTCCAACACGATCAGCCAGTCCAGGGCCTGGTCCATCGCCTCGGCTGTGGCCTGCGCCGGTGAGGGCGAAGGGGCGCGGTGGGTGTCCGTCACGGTGTTTCCTCGGCGTGTCTGTGCACGGCTGTTTTTTTAGTGAAGCGCAAAAGAGGGCCAAGGGTAGCCCTGATGAACAAGGTCGTCGAGCCGCGGGTGGCTCAGTGGCCTTTCGACCGGTCGGCGACGCCGATGCAGATGGTCATGATCAACTTCAGCTCCTTCTGCACGGTACTGAGTGAGACGCCGAGTTTCTCGGCAATCTCCAGATAGCTATGGCCGTGCAGGCGGCTGAGGATGAAAATTTGCTGCTGGCGGGAGCTGAGTTGACTGAGGCGCACATTCAAACGCTCGAGCAATTGTTCGGCATGGGCGGCGTCCTCGGCACTGCTGGCGGGGGCGGCGATGCTGTCCACCACGTCCGGTGGCACGTCATCGACCATGGTGCGCGAGTGGATGCGCCGCGCGCGCAAATGGTCCAGTGCCAGGTTGCGGGCAGTCTGGAAAACGAAGGGTTCCAGGTGATCGATGGCCCGCTCGCCAAGCGCACGGCTCACCCGCAGGTAAGTCTCCTGCAAGAGGTCTTCGGCGGTGCTGTGATTGTTGACCATCCGCTCCAGCGTGCGCAGCAGAGAGATTCGCTGGGAGATGAAGACGTCGTTGAAACGCGATTGACTCACGGGAGGACCTGATCCATTTCGAGTGAATGATAATGCTTATCATCCGCTCGAATGGTCAAGCCTTGATTTGTGAAGGGCTACGCCCGACCCTGCAGATACATGGGGTAATCCGGAATCCGATGCCCGTGTGCCTGATCCATCAGCGGGCTGCTGAGCAGGTAGTCGGCGCTGCATTCATTGCACGCCACCGGAATGTTCCAGACCGCTGCGACCCGTAGCAATGCCTTGATGTCGGGGTCGTGTGGCTGAGGTTCGAACGGGTCCCAGAAGAACACCAGCATGTCGACCCGTTGCTCGGCGATTCGCGCGCCGAGCTGTTGGTCTCCGCCCAATGGGCCGCTGATCATGCTCTCCACCGGCAGGTCGAGACGTTGTTGCAATAACAAACCGGTGGTGCCGGTGGCGACCAGTTCATGTTGCGCGAGCCGGTCTTTCTGCCGTTCGGCCCAGTCCAGCAAAAACACTTTGCAGTGGTCATGGGCGACCAGGGCGATACGCTTGCGCGCAGCCATGGTTTTTTGGGTAAACGTAATGCCGATCATGGGTACAGCTCCAAAGCTTTATGCGTCCTGTGTAGGATTGCGTCAACGCGGAACGAGTCGTCGTAATTCGTCGCTTATTCGGCGTTGCACAGCGCCAGGCAGTTATCGAGCATGCGGTTGGAGAAGCCCCATTCGTTGTCGTACCAGGCCAGCACCTTGAGCAGCTTGCCGCTGGACTTGGTGTGGTTGGCGTCGAAGATCGACGACAGCGGGTTATGGTTGAAGTCGCTGGAGACCAGCGGCAAGGTGTTGTAGCCGAGAATTTTCGAGTGCTGGCTGGCTTGCTTGAGCAGTGCATTGACCTCTTGTGCGCTGGCTTCTTTTTTCAGCTGCACGGTCAGGTCGACCAGGGATACGTTGATCACCGGCACGCGCACCGCCATGCCCGTCAATTTGCCCGCCAGTTCCGGCAGCACCAGGCCGACCGCTTCAGCCGCACCGGTCTTGCTCGGGATCATGTTCTGCGTGGCCGAACGGGCGCGGTACGGGTCGGTGTGGTAGACGTCGGTCAGGTTCTGGTCGTTGGTGTAGGCATGGATGGTGGTCATCAGGCCACTTTCGATGCCCAGTTCGCGGTGCAGCACCTGGGCCACCGGGGCCAGGCAGTTGGTGGTGCACGAGGCGTTTGAAATAATCTGGTGCGACTGGCGCAGAATGTCGTGGTTGACCCCATATACCACGGTGGCGTCGGCACCCGTGGCCGGGGCCGAGATAATCACTTTGCGTGCACCGGCCGTAATATGCGCGGCGGCTTTGGCGCGGTCGGTGAACAGACCGGTACATTCGAACACCACATCAATCTTTTCCGCGGCCCAGGGCAAGTCGGCCGGATTGCGAATGGCGCTGACCGCGATACGGTCGCCGTTGACGGTCAGGCTTTCCTGATCATGCTGGACATCGGCGTCGAACGTGCCGTGAACCGTGTCGTACTTGAGCAAATGCGCATTGATTGCGCTGTCACCCAGGTCGTTGATGGCGACGATCTGCAGATCCTGGCGATAGCCTTGGGTATAGAGTGCTCGGAGGACGTTGCGACCAATACGGCCAAAACCATTGATTGCGATTCGTAGAGTCATTTGTCAGCGCCGCCGTCGTTTTGTTGTTGGAATTACAAGATTATTCGCAAAAAAATAGAAAACAAGCCTTTTTAATGGCAATATTTTGTTCAATCTACAACGAGTGACCTGAATCAACTGGTCCGAATGGTCAGAAAAGCCGTCTGTCATCCCATCGACACCGGTGTTTGATCAGCATAGACAATCAGGTCGCCACATCCGTTAGCCTGGAGTTCTACACATGCATCCCCGCGTACTTGAGGTCACCGAACGGCTTATCGCCCGCAGCCGCGCCACGCGTGAGGCTTACCTTGCACTGATCCGTGATGCCGCCAGCGACGGTCCGATGCGCGGTAAGCTGCAATGCGCCAACTTCGCCCACGGCGTGGCCGGTTGCGGCAGCGACGACAAGAACAGCCTGCGGATGATGAACTCCGCCAACATCGCGATTGTTTCGTCATATAACGACATGCTCTCGGCGCACCAGCCGTACGAAGTCTTCCCGGAGCTGATCAAGAAAGCCCTGCGCGAAATCGGTTCCGTCGGCCAGTTCGCCGGCGGCACCCCGGCCATGTGCGATGGCGTGACCCAGGGCGAGCCGGGCATGGAACTGAGCCTGCCGAGCCGTGAAGTGATCGCGCTGTCCACCGCCGTGGCGCTCTCGCACAACATGTTCGATGGCGCGCTGATGCTCGGCATCTGCGACAAGATCGTCCCGGGCCTGATGATGGGCGCGCTGCGCTTCGGCCATCTGCCGATGATCTTCGTGCCGGGCGGGCCGATGGTGTCGGGTATTTCCAACAAGCAGAAAGCCGACGTGCGCCAGCGCTACGCCGAAGGCAAGGCCAGCCGTGAAGAGCTGCTGGAGTCGGAAATGAACTCCTACCACAGCCCTGGCACCTGCACCTTCTACGGCACCGCCAACACCAACCAGTTGCTGATGGAAGTCATGGGCCTGCATTTGCCGGGCGCTTCCTTCGTCAACCCGAACACGCCACTGCGCGACGCCCTGACCCGCGAAGCGGCGCACCAGGTGACGCGCATTACCAAACAGAACGGCGACTACCTGCCGATCGGCGAAATCGTCGACGAGCGTTCGCTGGTCAACTCCATCGTTGCCCTGCACGCCACCGGCGGCTCGACCAACCACACGTTGCACATGCCGGCGATTGCCATGGCGGCGGGCATCCAGTTGACCTGGCAAGACATGGCCGACCTCTCCGAAGTCGTGCCGACCCTGAGCCACGTCTACCCGAACGGCAAGGCCGACATCAACCACTTCCAGGCCGCGGGCGGCATGTCGTTCCTGATCCGCGAACTGCTGGACGCCGGGTTGCTCCACGAAAACGTCAACACCGTGCTGGGCCACGGATTGCGCCGCTACACCATGGAACCGTTCCTCGATAACGGCGAACTGGTCTGGCGCGAAGGCATCACCGAAAGCCTCGACGAAAGCATCCTGCGTCCGGTTGCCCGGGCGTTCTCGCCGGAGGGCGGCCTGCGTGTGATGGAAGGCAACCTCGGTCGCGGCGTGATGAAGGTGTCGGCCGTGGCATTGGAAAACCAGATCGTCGAAGCGCCGGCCATGGTGTTCCAGGATCAGCAAGACCTGGCTGATGCGTTCAAGGCCGGTTTGCTGGAGAAGGATTTCGTCGCGGTGATGCGTTTCCAGGGCCCGCGTTCCAATGGTATGCCGGAATTGCACAAAATGACGCCGTTCCTCGGCGTGCTGCAGGATCGCGGCTTCAAGGTTGCCCTGGTCACTGACGGGCGCATGTCCGGCGCGTCGGGGAAAATCCCGGCGGCCATCCACGTCAGCCCCGAGGCCTACGTGGGTGGGCCTTTGGCGCGGGTGCAGGAGGGCGATATCATCCGCGTCGATGGCGTCAAAGGCACCCTGGAGCTTAAGGTGGACGCCGAAGAATTCGCAGCGCGCACGCCGGCCAAGGGCCTGTTGGGCAACAACATCGGCACCGGTCGCGAACTGTTTGGTTTCATGCGCATGGCCTTCAGCTCGGCAGAGCAGGGGGCCAGCGCCTTCACTTCTGCCCTGGAGACGCTTAATTGAAACTGGCTTTGGTCGGTGACATCGGTGGCACCAACGCACGGTTCGCGTTGTGGAAAAACCAGCAGCTGGAATCGGTCCAGGTGCTGGCGACGGCCGACCATGCCAGCCCGGAAGAGGCCATCAGCCTCTACCTGGACGGGCTGGGCCTGGCGCCGGGTGCGATCGGTTCGGTGTGCCTGTCGGTGGCAGGCCCCGTGAGCGGCGACGAATTCAAGTTCACCAACAATCACTGGCGCCTGAGCCGCAAGGTTTTTTGCCAGGCCTTGCAGGTGGATCAACTGCTGTTGGTCAACGATTTCTCGGCCATGGCCCTGGGCATGACGCGTTTGCGGCCGGGCGAATTCCGCGTGGTCTGCGAAGGCACGCCGGAGCCGTTGCGCCCGGCGGTGGTCATTGGCCCGGGCACGGGTTTGGGTGTCGGCACCCTGCTAGATCTCGGGGAAGGGCGTTTTGCCCCGCTGCCGGGGGAGGGCGGTCACGTCGATCTGCCGCTGAGCAGTCCGCGCGAGACTCAACTGTGGCAGCAGATCTTCAACGAGATCGGACATGTCAGCGCCGAAACGGCATTGAGCGGCGGCGGCTTGCCCCGAGTCTATCGGGCGATCTGTGCGGTGGACGGCCACGAGCCGGTGCTCGACACGCCAGAAGCGATTACGGCTGCCGGTCTGGCGGGTGATCCGATTGCATTGGAAGTACTCGAGCAATTCTGCTGCTGGCTCGGTCGCGTGGCGGGCAACAACGTGCTGACCACCGGTGCGCGTGGTGGCGTGTACATCGTTGGCGGGGTGATTCCACGCTTCGCCGATTTCTTCCTCGAAAGTGGTTTCGCCCGGTGCTTTGCCGACAAGGGGTGCATGAGCGATTACTTCAAAGGGATACCGGTGTGGCTGGTGACGGCGCCGTATTCGGGGCTGGTTGGTGCGGGTGTGGCGCTGGAGCAGGCATAAGACCGCGTCGTGCCATTCGCGAGCAGGCTCGCTCCCACAGGATCGCCGATAATCTTGTGGGAGCGAGCCTGCTCGCGAAGAGGCCCGCACAGACACCAAAGATTTACGCTCAATCAGGCATAATCCGCCCAATTCAAACAACAAGGACGCCGCCCCGTGAGCTCAGTCAACAAGTCGATTTTGTTGGTCGATGACGATCAAGAGATACGCGAGTTGCTGGACACCTACCTGACCCGCGCCGGGTTCCAGGTGCGTACCACGCCCGATGGAGCGGGCTTTCGCCAGGCCCTCAACGAGGCCCCCAGCGACCTGGTGATTCTTGACGTGATGCTGCCGGACGAAGACGGTTTCAGCCTGTGTCGCTGGATTCGCCAGCACCCGCGCCAGTCGCAGGTGCCGATCATCATGCTCACCGCCAGTTCCGACGAGGCCGACCGGGTCATCGGCCTGGAACTGGGCGCCGACGACTACCTAGGCAAACCTTTCAGCCCTCGCGAATTGCAAGCACGCATCAAGGCTTTGCTGCGCCGGGCGCAGTTCGGTCAGGAGCGCTCCGGCAGCGAAGTGCTGGCCTTCGATGACTGGCGCCTGGACATGGTCAGCCATCGCCTGTTTCACATCGATGGCGAAGAGGTGATTCTGTCCGGTGCCGATTTCGCCCTGTTGAAGCTGTTTCTCGACCATCCGCAGGAAATCCTCGACCGCGACACGATTGGCAACGCCACCCGTGGCCGCGACTTGATGCCTCTGGATCGCATCGTCGACATGGCGGTCAGTCGCTTGCGCCAACGCCTGCGCGATACGGAAAAACCACCGCGACTGATTCGCACCGTACGGGGCAGCGGTTATCAGTTGGCAGCCAGTGTGGTTGCCTCCAATGGTCACTGATTTCTTGCGCAAGCTGGCCGGCCGCGTGCCAGTGCCACGCTCGCTGCTCGGGCGCATGTTGTTGCTGACGCTACTCGCGGTGTTGTTCGCCCAGGCATTGTCGAGCGTGATCTGGGTTTCCCAACTGCGTGCGACCCAGCTTGAAGGCCTGGTCACCAGTGCGCGCAGCCTCGCTCACTCGATGAACGCCAGCGTCAGTTACCTGCGCTCGTTGCCGGTGGCGTACCGCCCGTTGGTGCTCGACCAGTTGCGCAGCATGGGCGGCACGCGTTTCGTGGTGACGCTCAATGACAAACCCCTGGGCATGGAAGTGCTGCCGATCACCCCGCGCAAGGAGGCGGTGATCAACGCGGTGGACGAAGTGCTGCGCCAGTCCCTGGGGCAGGACACCGACATCTCGGTGACCTTTGTCAGCCCCGAAGACCTGCGGATCTTCAATGGCGGTCTCAAGCTCGACGAACTGCCGCGTTCCTGGGCGCACTACGCATTGACCCTGGAACCGGTGAACCCGCCGGTGCTGGTCACGCAGATCCAGATGGCGCCGGGGGAATGGCTGTACATCGCCTCGCTGCTGCCCGAACCCTACACCAGCCTCGAAGAGCAGGGTCTGCCGGCGCAGCAAGTGTGGTTCATCGTCCTCACCAGCGGTTTCCTGCTGTTGTTCATCGGCCTGCTGGTGCACTGGCAAAGCCGGCCGCTCAAGCGCCTGGCGCGGGCGGCGCGCGACCTGTCGCTGGGTGCCGACGTCGAGCCGGTGGCCGAAGGTGGCGGCAGTGAAGTGGTCGAGGTCGGCCGCGCCTTCAACACCATGCGCGAACGGATCAGCCGTTACCTGACCGAGCGCAGCCAGTTGTTCAGTGCGATTTCCCACGACCTGCGCACGCCCATCACCCGTTTGCGACTGCGCGTCGAGTTGTTGGAAGACGAAAAGCTGCAAGCCAAGTTCGGTCGCGATCTGGATGAGCTGGAGCTGCTGGTCAAGGGCGCACTGCAGTGTGTGAAAGACACCGACATCCACGAGAACATCGAGCAGGTGGACCTCAATCATGTGCTCGAGTGCCTGGTGGAGCCGTACCTGTCGCCCACCGGTAACGGTCGCGTGACCCAGCAAGGCCGTGCCCTGGCGGCCTATCCGGGCAAACCGCTGGCGCTCAAGCGTTGCATCGGCAACCTGATCGACAACGCCCTGAAGTACGGCCAGAACGCCCACCTGTACATCGACGATGACGACAGCGCCTTCGTCCTGCATGTAGACGATGAAGGACCGGGGGTTCCCGAACAGCGGCTGGAGCAGGTGTTCGAGCCGCACTTTCGCTTGGCTGGGCAGCAGCAGGGGTATGGGTTGGGCTTGGGGATTGCGCGCAACATTGCCCATAGTCATGGCGGTGAAGTGAGTTTGCAGAATTTGCGCGAGGGCGGTTTGCGGGTGACCCTGCAATTGCCTCGTAGTGTTGATTAGGGATACCGCGTCATCGTTCTTCGCGAGCAGGCTCGCTCCCACAGGAATCGGTGGTGACTTTGTGGGAGCGGGCTTGCTCGCGAAGGCGCCAGGCCATTCAGTACATCCTTCAAGGTAAATGTCACAGCTTGGTGACATAACTCGCCCCCTTCGTTACAAGCCCGCCATCGCCCGTTGTTTAGACTGCCCCTCAGTCATAACAACAAAAAAGGCACCCCATGGACTCCTCTCAACCCGCCTTCAGCAGTTGGCTGAACGCCCCCGCCCACCAGCAATGGCTCGCCGCCGAAGGCTTGCGGCTGCTGGCATTTGCCAAGGCTTCGAAGCTCCCCGAGGGCTTCGGCAACCTTGATGAAAAGGGCCGCTTGCCGGGCGACGCGCAAGCACAAACCATGAACACCGCGCGTATGACCCACAGCTTCGCCATGGCGCACATCCAGGGCCTGCCGGGTTTTGCCGAGCTGGTGGATCACGGCATCCGGGCCCTGCGCGGGCCGTTGCGCGATGCCGTGCACGGCGGTTGGTTCGCGGTTGCCGAACACCGCGACGGCAACACCGGCAAAAATGCCTATCTGCATGCCTTCGTGGCCCTGGCCGCCAGTTCCGCGGTGGTTGCACAACGGCCCGACGCGCAAGCCTTGCTCGATGACGCGGTCGACATCATCGACACGTACTTCTGGAGTGAGGAGGAGGGCGCCATGCGCGAATCCTTCAATCGCGACTTCAGCTGCGAGGAAGCCTATCGCGGCGCCAACAGCAACATGCACGCCACCGAAGCCTTCCTCGCCCTGGCCGATGTCAGCGACGACAAGCGCTGGTTGTGCCGCGCCCAGCGCATCGTCGAGCGGGTGATTCATGGCCGCGCCGCCGCCAACGGCTTTCTGGTGATCGAACATTTCGACCGCGACTGGCAGCCCCTGCGCGAGTACAACCGCGACAACCCGGCCGACGGTTTCCGCCCCTACGGCACCACGCCAGGCCACGGTTTCGAATGGGCCCGATTGCTCTTGCATCTGGAAGCCGCGCGGGTGCGCGCCGGCATGCTCACGCCGGGCTGGTTGCTCACCGACGCGCAAAAACTCTTCGAACAGAACTGCCTGCACGGCTGGGAGATCGATGGCGCACCGGGCATGGTCTACACCCTCGACTGGGACAACAAGGCGGTGGTTCGCCATCGCCTGCACTGGACCCATTGCGAAGCCAGCGCCGCTGCCAGTGCCTTGCTCAAGCGCACGGGCGATGAGCAGTACGAACGCTGGTACCGACTGTTCTGGGAATTTTGTGAATGTCATTTCATCGACCGTGAATGCGGCAGCTGGCACCACGAACTCGACCCATTGAACCGCCCCAGCGGCGATATCTGGGCGGGCAAACCCGATCTCTATCATGCCTGGCAAGCGGTGCTGATCCCGCGCCTGCCGCTCGCGCCGAGCATGGCCAGTGCGCTGGCAGCGTTGTCCCAGAGCGTTTCCATGTAACCATGCGGTGACATTCGCGCGTCCCTTCGTTACCTGCGAAGGGACTTCCCCTGTTTAAACTCCTCTGCAGCGCAAGCACCAGACTTGCATGCATAACAACAAGAAAGGTACTTATCGATGAATGCGATTTCTCGCCTCGCTACTGTCATTTCTCTCGTCTCCCTGTCTGCGCTCCCTCTCAGTGTGCTTGCCGCCGAATCCAAGGGTTCCGTGGAAGTCGTTCACTGGTGGACGTCGGGTGGTGAAAAAGCAGCGGTCGATGTCCTCAAGGCTCAAGTCGAAAAAGATGGCTTCACCTGGAAGGATGGCGCAGTCGCCGGTGGTGGCGGTTCCACGGCCATGACCGTGCTCAAGAGCCGCGCTGTAGCGGGTAACCCGCCGGGCGTTGCCCAGATCAAGGGGCCGGACATCCAGGAGTGGGGCAGCACTGGCCTGCTCAGTACCGAAACGTTGAAAGACGTCGCCAAGTCGGAAAACTGGGACAGCCTGCTGCCTGTGAAAGTCTCCGACACCGTGAAATACGAAGGCGATTACGTCGCCGTGCCGGTGAACATCCACCGCGTCAACTGGCTGTGGATCAACCCGCAAGTATTCAAGAAAGCCGGGATCGACAAAGCGCCAACCACCCTCGAAGAATTCTATGCCGCTGGCGACAAGCTCAAGGCCGCCGGCTTCATCGCGCTCGCCCACGGTGGCCAGCCTTGGCAGGACAGCACCGTGTTTGAAGACGTGGTGCTCTCGGTCATGGGCGCCGACGGTTACAAGAAAGCCCTGGTAGACCTGGACCAGAAAACCCTCTCGGGCGCCGAGATGACCAAGGCCTTCACCGAGCTGAAAAAAATCACCACCTACATGGACCCGAACCGCGCCGGTCGTGACTGGAACATCGCCGCCGCCGACGTGATCAACGGCAAGGCCGGCATGCAAATGATGGGCGACTGGGCCAAGAGCGAATGGACCGCGGCGAAGAAAGTCGCGGGCGAGGATTACCAGTGCGTGGCGTTCCCGGGCACGGAAAAAGCCTTCACCTACAACATCGACTCCATGGCTGTGTTCAAGTTGAAAGCTGATCGCAAGGGCGATATCGCCGCGCAGCAAGACCTGGCCAAGGTCGCCCTGGGTAAAGATTTCCAGAAAGTTTTCAGCATCAACAAGGGCTCGATCCCGGTGCGTACCGACATGTTGAACGACATGGCTGGCCAGGGCTTCGATTCCTGCGCCCAAGCGGCGGCCAAGGACTTCCTGGCGGACGAGAAAAACGGCGGCCTGCAACCGAGCATGGCGCACAACATGGCCACCTCCCTGGCCGTTCAAGGCGCGATCTTCGACGTCGTCACCAACTTCATGAACGACAAGGACGCCGACCCGGCCAAGGCCAGCGCCCAACTGGCTTCCGCGGTCAAAGCGGCCCAGTAATCCCTGACACCGAGCACCCCTCTGTGGGAGCGAGCCTGCTCGCGAACGCGGTCTGACATTCAGAAATGATGTCGACTGAAACACCGCCTTCGCGAGCAGGCTCGCTCCCACAAGGGATCACTGTGTCGATCATTTCTCTAACCTGGATTATCCCGATGAGCTCTGTGGCGGTTTTCAGCAAAGCCTCACCGTTCGATGCGCTGCAACGCTGGTTACCCAAGTTGGTACTCGCGCCGAGCATGCTGATCGTGTTGGTTGGCTTCTACGGTTACATCATCTGGACATTCATACTGTCCTTTACCAACTCCAGCTTCATGCCGACCTACAAGTGGGTCGGCCTGCAGCAATACATGCGTCTGATGGACAACGACCGCTGGTGGGTCGCGAGCAAGAACCTGGCGCTGTTCGGCGGCATGTTCATCGGCATCAGCCTGGTGCTGGGCGTGTTCCTCGCCGTGCTGCTGGACCAGCGCATCCGCAAGGAAGGCTTCATCCGCACCGTCTACCTGTACCCGATGGCGCTGTCGATGATCGTCACCGGTACCGCGTGGAAATGGCTGCTCAACCCAGGGCTCGGCCTGGACAAGATGCTGCGTGACTGGGGCTGGGAAGGCTTTCGCCTGGACTGGCTGGTGGATCAGGATCGCGTGGTCTACTGCCTGGTGATCGCCGCCGTGTGGCAAGCCTCCGGCTTCGTGATGGCGATGTTTCTGGCCGGCCTGCGCGGTGTCGATCAATCGATCATCCGTGCCGCGCAAGTCGACGGTGCGAGCCTGCCGACCATCTACCTGAAGATCGTGCTGCCGAGCCTGCGCCCGGTGTTCTTCAGCGCCTTCATGATCCTTGCGCACATCGCGATCAAGAGCTTCGACCTGGTGGCGGCGATGACCGCTGGTGGCCCCGGATACTCGTCCGACCTGCCGGCGATGTTCATGTATTCCTTCACCTTCAGCCGTGGCCAGATGGGCATCGGTTCGGCCAGCGCCATGCTGATGCTCGGCGCCGTGCTGACCATCCTCGTGCCGTACCTGTACTCCGAGCTGCGAGGCAAGCGACATGACTAATCAACTCGCAAAACCAGGCATCAGCTTCAGCCGCATCGCCATCTACGCCACCCTTTTGCTGGCCGCGGCGGTGTACCTGATCCCGCTGGTGGTGATGCTGCTGACCAGCTTCAAGACTCCGGAAGACATCCGCACCGGCAACCTGTTGAGCTGGCCGACCGTGATCGACGGCATCGGCTGGATCAAGGCCTGGGACGTGGTCGGTGGCTACTTCTGGAACTCGGTGAAAATCACCGTGCCGGCGGTACTGATCTCGACCTTCATCGGCGCCATGAACGGTTATGTGCTGTCGATGTGGCGCTTCCGTGGTTCGCAATTGTTCTTCGGCCTGTTGCTGTTCGGTTGCTTCCTGCCGTTCCAGACCGTGCTGCTGCCGGCGTCGTTCACCCTCGGCAAGTTCGGCCTGGCGAACACCACGACGGGGCTGGTGCTGGTGCACGTGGTCTACGGCCTGGCGTTCACCACGCTGTTCTTCCGTAACTACTACGTGAGCATTCCGGATGCGCTGGTCAAGGCCGCGCGGCTCGATGGCGCGGGCTTCTTCACGATCTTCTGGAAGATCCTGCTGCCGATGTCGATTCCGATCGTGATGGTCTGCCTGATCTGGCAGTTCACCCAGATCTGGAATGACTTCCTGTTCGGCGTGGTCTTCGCCAGTGGCGATGCCCAGCCAATTACCGTGGCCCTGAACAACCTGGTCAACACCAGCACCGGGGCCAAGGAATACAACGTTGATATGGCCGCCGCGATGATCGCCGGGCTGCCGACACTGCTGGTCTACATATTCGCTGGCAAGTATTTCCTGCGTGGGCTGACGTCCGGCGCGGTCAAGGGGTAGAACATGGCAACTCTCGAATTACGCAACGTCAACAAGACCTACGGCGCCGGTTTGCCGGACACCCTGAAGAACATCGAGCTGAAAATCGATGACGGGGAATTTTTGATCCTGGTCGGCCCGTCCGGCTGCGGGAAATCCACCTTGATGAACTGCATCGCCGGGCTGGAAACCATCAGCGGCGGCGCGATCCTGGTGGACGACGCCGACATCAGTGGCATGAGCCCGAAAGATCGTGACATCGCCATGGTGTTCCAGTCTTACGCGCTGTACCCGACCATGAGCGTGCGCGACAACATCGCCTTCGGCCTGAAGATTCGCAAAATGCCGACCGCCGACATCGACGAAGAAGTCGCCCGGGTTTCCAAGCTGTTGCAGATCGAGCACCTGCTCAGCCGCAAGCCCGGCCAACTCTCCGGTGGCCAGCAACAACGCGTGGCAATGGGGCGCGCCCTGGCGCGGCGGCCGAAGATTTATCTGTTCGACGAGCCGCTGTCCAACCTCGACGCCAAGCTGCGGGTCGAGATGCGCACCGAAATGAAACTGATGCACCAGCGCCTGAAAACCACCACGGTGTACGTGACCCACGACCAGATCGAAGCCATGACCCTGGGCGACAAAGTGGCGGTGATGAAGGACGGGATCATCCAGCAGTTCGGCACGCCGAAGGACATCTATAACAACCCGGCCAACCTGTTCGTGGCGAGCTTTATCGGCTCGCCGCCGATGAACTTCATTCCCCTGCGCCTGCAACGCAAGGATGGGCGTCTGCTGGCGTTGCTCGACAGCGGCCAGGCCCGATGCGAGTTGCCGCTGGGCATGCAGGACGCCGGTCTCGAAGACCGCGAAGTCATCCTCGGCATGCGCCCGGAGCAGATCATCCTGGCTAATGGCGAAGCCAACGGTTTGCCGACCATTCGCGCTGAAGTCCAGGTCACCGAACCGACCGGTCCCGACACCCTGGTGTTCGTCAATCTCAACGACACCAAGGTCTGCTGTCGCCTGGCGCCTGACGTCGCACCGGCCGTGGGCGAGACCCTGACCCTGCAATTCGATCCGGCCAAAGTGCTGCTGTTCGATGCCAAGACCGGCGAGCGCCTGGGGGCTGCCGGTCAAGCACACGCCGAACACCGGCCTGCCAACGTGACCCAGTTCAAGGGTAGGTAGAGATCAACAACTGTGGGAGCGAGCCTGCTCGCGAAAGCGGTCTATCAGTCGACATTTGCGTTGAATGACACACCGCCTTCGCGAGCAGGCTCGCTCCCACATGGGGGCTCCGTGATGGGCGGCCTGTCGCCTGCCACAACCGATGGAACCGCGTTAGAAAAACAAAAGTTAATAACAATAAGACGAGGAAGTAGGGATGAAGAAGAACAACAGCGCTCAGCTTATCTGCCAGTTATCGGCCGTTGCAGCCATGATGCTGGCCGGCAGCGTTCACGCGGCTGAAGCGTTCAGCGCCGATTCCGAATGGATGACCGGCGATTGGGGGGGCGAGCGGACCAGGCTGATCGAGCAGGGCATCGACATCAAGATGGACTACGTCGGTGAAGTGGGCGGCAACCTCCACGGCGGGTTCAACGATGACAAGACTGCACGCTACAGTGACCAGTTTGGCCTGGGCGCGGCGCTGGACCTGGAGAAACTGTTCGGCTGGGATAACACCCAGGCCAAGATCCAGCTCACCAACCGTAACGGTGAAAACATCTCCAATGACCGTATCGGCGACCCGCGTGCCGGCACCTTGAGTTCCTCGCAGGAAGTCTACGGTCGTGGGCATATGGTCCGGCTGACCCAACTGTGGATCAAGCACCAGTTCCTCGACAATAAACTCGACATCAAGGCCGGTTACTTCGGTGAGGGTGAAGACTTCAACTCCTTCCCGTGCGAATTCCAGAACCTGGCGTTCTGCGGCTCCCAGGTGGGTAACTGGGCCACCAACATCTGGTACAACTGGCCGGTCAGCCAGGCCGCTATCCGCCTGAAGTGGAACATCTCGCCTGAGTTCTATGCGCAGATCGGCGCCTACAACCAGAACCCGTCGCAACTGGAACACGGCAATGGCTTCAAGCTCAGCGGCAGTGGGACCGAGGGCACCGTCCTACCGGTCGAGCTGGTGTGGTTGCCTAACCCTGGCAACCTGCCGGGCGAATACCGTGTCGGTTACTATAAGAGCACGGCCAGCGCCGATGACGTTCTTGAAGACGACAACGGCAATAACGCGGCAACCAGCGGCAACGCCTATCGCAGCCACAGCAGCAAGCACGGCTACTGGTTCGTTGCACAACAGCAACTCACCAGCCATAACGGTGACTCGACCCGCGGTCTGAACATTGCCGCCAACGCCACTTTCCACGACAAGGACACCAACATCGTCGACAACTACCAGTCGCTGATGTTTGTGTACAAGGGGCCGTTCGATGCGCGTCCCAAAGATGACCTGGGCATCGGTTTCGCCCGTATCCATGTCAACGATGACGTGAAGAAGAACGCTGAACTGGTCAACGCCTCCAATGGCGTCAGCGACTACAACGATCCACTGTTCTCGCCGCTGCGTGACACCGAATACAACTACGAGCTCAACTACGGCTTCCACGTGACCAACTGGCTGACCGTGCGTCCGAACCTGCAATACATCACTCACCCAGGTGGCGTCGATGAAGTTGATAACGCTTTGGTCGCCGGTCTGAAAATTCAGTCGGTGTTCTAACGCGACTGCGATAAGCTCTTCTCCATGTGCGCATTTTGCGGACGGCTATGGCTGTCCGCTTTTTTTTGCGGGTCGCGCACCCCGGTAACAGATGATTTTCAGGACCGTGGCACATGCTTGAGCATCCGCTACAACGCTTCTTCAAATCCCTGCGTGAACGGCCGGTGTTCGCATGGGAGCGCTATCAGAAGCGCGACGTGTTGGTGATCGATCATCCGCTGTGTCAGGCGGTGTTCAGTCGTCAGGGTGCGCAGTTGCTGCACTTTCAGCCCAAGGGCCAGAAGCCCTGGCTGTGGTGCGCGGCGAAGTGGCCGCAGGTCGGGGCCATTCGCGGTGGCGTGCCGGTGTGCTGGCCATGGTATGGCCGGCATCCAAGCGAAAACGCCTGGCCATCCCATGGTTGGGCGCGGTTGCTTGACTGGAAACTGATCGACAGCAGTAGCGATGACGATGGCGTGCGCCTGCATTGGCAGCTTGAACTGTGCGACTGGCAGGTGGACCTGCACGCGCACCTCGGTGAGCGCATGGATTTACGTCTGAGCACTGAGCATCAGGACGACATGCCGTGCCAATTGAGTCAGGCTTTGCACGCTTACTGGCGTATTGGTGATGTCAGTGAGATAGCGCTGTCTGGGCTGGAAGGTGTGCAGGGTTATGACCAGTTGAACCGCCAGGTTTGCCAGCAGGAAGGCGAGTTGCGCGTCGATGGAGGTTGTCAGCGGGTGTTCCAGCATGACGGTGAACTGCAGCTCAACGACCATGCCTGGCAGCGGGCGTTATGTATCGATACGGGTGCCAGTGCCGACACGGTGGTCTGGCATCCGGGCTCGCGGCCGTTGCTGGGGGTGAGTTGGAATGAGATATCTGAATTCGTTTGCGTAGAGGCGGCGAGCGGCGGCACCGACAGCCTGTGCCTGAAGCCTGGGGAGCGGGCGTATTTGAGTTTGCAGGCGCGGGTTGGGGCATGATTTTGCGGTGTTGCGGCTGGCCCCTTCGCGAGCAGGCTCGCTCCCACAGTAGATCTTCAGTGAACACAGTATTTGTGTTGAACAAAGGTCCACTGTGGGAGCGAGCCTGCTCGCGAAGAGGCCGGGCCAGGCAATGAAGCTGTCGTCAGCTGAACTCGTCACCCACCGGATACCGGCTGGCATTCAAGCTCTCCTTGATCTTGCGCAAATGCGGCTGGAAATCCACCCCGCGGCGCAAGGTCATGCCGGTGGCGAGCACATCGAGCACCGTCAACTGAATGATCCGCGAAGTCATCGGCATGTAGATGTCGGTGTCTTCCGGCAGCGGGATATTCAGGCTCAAGGTACTGGCCTTGGCCAGGGGCGAGTTCTCGGCGGTCAGGCCAAGTACCGAAGCGCCGTTCTCCCGGGCGATGCGCGCCACTTCCACCAGTTCGCGGGTGCGGCCGGTGTAGGAAATGATCACGAACAACTCGCCGGTGTGCGCAACCGAAGCAATCATGCGCTGCATCAGCACGTCGGCATGGGCGGTCACAGCCAGGTTGAAACGGAAGAACTTGTGCTGTGCATCCAGTGCCACAGGGGCTGAAGCGCCCAGGCCGAAGAAGTGAATCTGTCGGGCCTGGATCAACAGGTCGACGGCGCGGCTGATCAGGTTCGGGTCCAGTGCCTGGCAAGCACTGTCCAGGGACGCGATGGCGCTACCGAAGATCTTTTGCGTATAGGCTTCGGGGTTGTCGTCGGCCTCCACCGCACGGCTGACGTAGGCCGCGCCACTCGCCAGGCTCTGGGCCAGCTGCAACTTCAGCTCGGGGTAACCGCTGACGCCGAACGAACGGCAGAATCGGTTGACCGTCGGTTCACTGACCGAGGCGGCCTGGGCGAGGGCGGCGATGCTGAATCGGGTGGCCTGCTGTGGATTGAGCAGGATCACCTCGGCCACTTTGCGTTCGGCCTTGTTCAGCTCTTCAAGGCGATTCTGGATCTGCTCCAGTAAATTTCGCACGCGGTCCATATGAGTTTCCTTGATTCACCTGCGCCAATAAGCGCGCGGCTAATGCAAAAAGGGCCTTTGGTGAGGCCCGTAACGGTGGCCTATCCTACTGATGGCTCCGACCGACCACCACTCGGAATCTGTATTTTGCGAAAATGTTGTGGTTATTACTACATTTTCCCTTGAGTGATGCCTTGAAAAAAGGTATTTGTAGCTTAACTTGATAAAAGAACAAACATCATGCCTTCGATTACGGTTGAACCGTGCACCTTTGCCTTGTTCGGCGCTTTGGGCGATCTGGCCTTGCGCAAGCTGTTTCCTGCCCTTTATCAACTCGATGGCGCAGGCCTCCTGCACGAGGACACGCGCATTATCGCGCTGGCCCGCGAGCCGGGTAGCGCGCAGGAGCACCTGGCGTTCATTACCTCCGAGCTGCGCCGCTACGTCGGTGCCAAGGAGCTGGACGAAGCCGTGGTCGAGCGTTTCCTTGCGCGCCTGAGCTACCTGCACGTCGACTTCCTCAAGCCTGAAGATTACATCGCCCTGGCTGAAGTGGCCGGCAGTGCGCAACGGGTCATCGCCTATTTCGCCACGCCAGCGGCGGTCTACGGCGCGATCTGCGAGAACCTGGCCAAGGTTGGCCTGGCTGAAAATACCCGCGTGGTACTGGAAAAGCCCATCGGTTCGGACCTGGAATCCTCGCGCAAGGTCAATGACGCCGTGGCGCAGTTCTTCCCGGAGAACCGCACTTATCGCATCGACCACTACCTGGGCAAGGAAACCGTACAGAACCTGATCGCCCTGCGTTTCGCCAACAGCCTGTTCGAGACCCAGTGGAACCAGAACTACATCTCCCACGTGGAAATCACCGTGGCCGAGAAGGTCGGCATCGAAGGCCGCTGGGGCTACTTCGACAAGGCCGGCCAGCTGCGCGACATGATCCAGAACCACCTGCTGCAACTGCTCTGCCTGATCGCCATGGACCCGCCGGCCGACCTGTCCGCCGACAGCATCCGTGACGAGAAAGTCAAAGTGCTCAAGGCGCTGGCGCCAATCAGCCCGGAAGGCCTGACCACCCAGGTAGTGCGTGGCCAGTACATCGCCGGGTACAGCGAAGGCAAACCGGTGCCTGGCTACCTGGAAGAACCCAATTCCAACACCCAGAGCGACACCGAGACCTTCGTCGCCCTGCGTGCCGATATTCGCAACTGGCGCTGGGCCGGCGTGCCGTTTTACCTGCGCACTGGCAAGCGCATGCCGCAGAAGCTGTCGCAGATCGTCATCCACTTCAAGGAACCGTCGCACTACATTTTCGCTCCCGAGCAGCGCCTGCAGATCAGCAACAAGCTGATTATCCGCCTGCAACCGGACGAAGGCATTTCCTTGCGTGTGATGACCAAGGAACAAGGCCTGGACAAGGGCATGCAGCTGCGTAGCGGTCCGTTGCAGCTGAATTTTTCCGACACCTGGCGCAGCGCACGGATCCCCGATGCCTACGAGCGGTTGTTGCTGGAAGTAATGCGTGGCAATCAGAACCTGTTTGTCCGTAAAGATGAAATCGAAGCCGCGTGGAAGTGGTGTGACCAGTTGATCGCCGGGTGGAAAAAATCCGGTGATGCGCCCAAGCCGTACGCGGCCGGGTCCTGGGGACCGATGAGTTCCATTGCTCTGATCACGCGGGACGGGAGGTCGTGGTATGGCGATATCTGATTTGAAACTGCCCAAGGGCGTCCACGCACATGCGTTCAAGAGCCCGGTGCTATTGGCTGAAAGCCTGGCGCTGAACGTGGCCAAGCAACTGAGCGATGCCATTGAGGCCCAAGGCACGGCGACCCTGGTGGTCTCCGGTGGCCGCAGCCCGGTGGCGTTCTTCCAGCACCTGGCCAAGCAGGCGCTGGACTGGTCGAACGTGGTGGTCAGCCTTGCCGACGAGCGTTGGGTGCCGGTCGAGCATGCCGACAGCAATGCCGGCCTGCTGAAAAAATACCTGTTGCAGGGGCCCGCGGCCAAGGCGCAGTTCCTGAGCCTGTACAGCGCCAGCGCCAATCTGGAGCAGGCCGCCGAGCAGGCCGATCGTTTGCTGTCCGAACTGCCGGTGATCGACGTGCTGGTGCTGGGCATGGGCGATGACGGCCACACCGCCTCGCTGTTCCCCAACAGCCCGAACCTGGACGAAGCCTTGAAGGCGGATGGCATTCGTCGATGCTGGCCGATGCTCGCACCGACCGTGCCGCATCAACGCCTGACCATGAGCCGTGCGCTGTTGGCCTCGGCCAAACACAAGATTCTGTCGATTTCCGGTCAGTCCAAGTTGACCACCCTGAGTTTCGCGCTGGCCGGTGACGATGTCGCCGAAATGCCGGTGCGCGCCTTTCTGCAACCCACGTTAGAGATTTACTGGTGCCCATGAGCCAAGGAACAGCCGCTATGACAAACCCATCCCCGACCGTTTCCATGGCGGATAAAGTTGCCCTGATCGACAGCCTCTGCGCCAAGGCGCGGATCCTGCCGGTGATTACCATTGCCCGCGAGCAGGACATCCTGCCGTTAGCCGACGCCCTCGCAGCCGGTGGCCTGACCGCCCTGGAAGTGACCTTGCGTTCGCAGTTCGGCCTCAAGGCCATCCAGGTCCTGCGTGAGCAGCGTCCGGAACTGGTAACCGGTGCCGGCACCGTACTCGATCGTCACATGCTGGCTGCGGCGGAAGCAGCCGGTTCGCAATTCATTGTCACGCCAGGCATCACCCGTGACTTGCTGGAAGCCAGCGTTGCCAGCCCGATTCCGCTGTTGCCGGGCATCAGCAACGCCTCGGGCATCATGGAGGGCTACGGCCTGGGCTATCGCCGCTTCAAACTGTTCCCGGCAGAAGTCAGTGGTGGCGTCGCCGCCATCAAGGCGCTGGGCGGTCCGTTCGGCGAAGTGAAATTCTGCCCGACCGGCGGCGTGGGGCCTGCCAATATCAAGAGCTACATGGCACTGAAAAACGTCATGTGCGTGGGCGGCAGCTGGATGCTCGATCCGGAGTGGATCAAGAACGGCGACTGGGCCCGCATTCAGGAATGCACCGCCGAGGCCTTGGCGCTGCTGGACTGATCAGCTTTACCTGACACGTAGTTGTGTGTTTTACGGCTTTACGGTGCGCTTGGTCGGTGCACCGTTTTTTTTTGCCCGCAAAAAAAAACCTGGTATCGGCGCGTTTCTCTGTAGGAGCAAGGCTTGCCCGCGATGGCGTCCTGTCAGTCGACATCAATGTTGAATGGGATGCCCTCATCGCGGGCAAGCCTTGCTCCTACAGATGGTCCGTTATCGCAGTTCAGTCAGTGCCGTGGTCAACAGCATCATGTCAGCCGCGGTGGTGGTCAGTCCCGGCGTGATGCGGATACACGGACCACAGGCCGCACCGCTGCGAACCACGGTGAACAGGTTGTAGTCGCGCAGCAAGCGTTCGACCATCGGCTGTTGGTCGGCATGCGCGACAAAGCGCATCGACGTAATGCCGCAATACAGCCTCGGGTCATCCGGCGTCATGACTTCAATGCCCGACAGTTCGCGTGCTGGCTTTACCCAAAGGTTGCGCAAATAGTTCAGCCGCGTCCCCTTGGCTGTCGAACCGCCCATCGCATGATGTTCCTCGATGACCAGCGGCAGGGTCAGCAAGGCAGGAATGTTCGGTGTGCTGTAGGGCGTGCGGGCGCGGATGTCGGTCACCGGGAAGTGCATCTCGCCCATGTCGGGGTCGATGTCGGCCAGGCGCCCGGGGGCGATGAAGATGAAACCCAGGGTCAGAGGCGCTCCGATCCACTTGTGCAGGTTGTAGGCGGCGAAGTCGATACCCAGCTCATTGAGATCGAATTCGAACTGGCCCAACGCGTGGGCGCCGTCGAGAATCACGTCGATGCCATGTTCCCTGGCGGCGGCTGCAATCGCCTGGACGGGCATCACCAGGCCGGTGCGGTGGGTGACGTGGGTCAGGGCCATCAGCTTGAGTCGCGGGTAACGCGTGAAGGCTTCGCGATAGGTGTTCAGCAGGCTGTCGAAACTGGCGGGATGCGGGTGCTCGATCTCGATCACTTCGACGCCTCGATTGCGCGCCAGCCAGCGCATGGCGCCCTTGACCGTGTCGTACTCGAGGTCGCTGAAAAGAACCTGGTCGCCCGGCTGCAAGCGGTTGTAGTTGCGGATCAACGCTTGCAGCCCGTCCGTCGCATTGCGGGTGAGGGCCACGCTTTCTGCGGCAACGCCAATCAAACCGGCCACCTGCGAACTGATCTTCTGGCTCTCGCCTTGTTCGAAACGCTGGCGCACATAAACCGAGTTGCTGCGGTTGATCAGCTCGATGTTGCGTTGGTATTCCTCGACCACCGTGCGCGACATTCGCCCGAAGTAACCGTTTTCCAGATTGATCGGGCCAGGTTGGACTTCGTAGCGGTCGGCAAAGGTTCGCCAGAAAGCTTCATCACGGGCACGGAGGGTGTTGTCGGGCATGGATTACTCGATGAGTGGGCGATTTCAATGACGGGGCGCGGGTTTGCCATGTTTGGCGCGCAAGGGTTCGAGCAACTCGGACAAGCCGTTGTGATCGATTTCCTGCATCAGGGCCAGCAAGCCACCCAGTTCGCCATGGGGGAAACCTTCCCGGGCGAACCAGTTGAGGTAGGGGCCGGGCAGGTCGGCGATGATTCGCCCCTTGTATTTGCCAAAGGGCATTTGGCGAGTAATCAGCAATTCGAGCTTTTCAGGGTTCATCAATCGGTCGCCTTGAATCAATCAGTCTGGAAAATACAGGCATTCTGCATGCAGGCCAAATGACAGATCATGCAAATAAAACGGGTACAGATTTTCTGTTCTATTCTAACTTATTGAAAATTAACAAATTAACGATCGGTTCCAGGCTGGCATGACCAGTGCAATACCTATTGCATCTTTCATCAACCCGCAAGGAATTGAAAAATGACCGACATGAATAAAGAAGCGATTTCTGTACTCAACGACCTGATTGAAACCAGCAAGGACGGTCAGGAAGGGTTCAAGACTTGCGCTGAAGACATCAAGCACCCTGAGCTCAAAACCCTGTTCGTGCAACGTTCGGCCGACTGTGCCGCGGCGGCTGCAGAACTGCAAAGCGCCGTGCGCTCCATGGGTGGCGATCCGGAAACTTCCACCAGTGTCAGCGGTGATCTGCACCGTCGCTGGGTCGACGTGAAGTCGATGTTCACCGGCAAGGACGAAGAGGCCGTGCTCAATGAAGCCGAGCGTGGTGAAGACCATGCACTGAAGGCCTACAGGGACGCCATGGAAAAAATCAACAAGCACAACCTGGTGGGCATTCGCGACCTCGTAGAGCGTCAGTACCATGGCGTACAACGCAATCACGATCAGGTGAAAGCCCTGCGCAACCAGGCTCGCGCACGCTCGTAAGCGTCCGTTAGCTGTCAAAAACGCCAGCCAGTCTGGCGTTTTTTTGTGTTATGGATTTACTGCTGGACGCGATATAGATAGCTAGCTAATAATTTGTTTTCAAGTTACACGGCTCAGGCCGACTATCGTTCGTTAAATCGTGCTCCCAAGAGTCCATTCCGTGCCTATCACTTTGCAGGCCTTGTTCCTGCCCGACCGCCGCGCCGTGCAATTCGCGATCAAGACCTTGATCGGCGGGGGCGTGGCGTTGTGGCTGGCGTTGCGCTTGGGGCTTGAGCAACCGGCCTGGGCGTTGATGACGGCCTTCATCGTGGCCCAGCCGTTGTCCGGTATGGTGCTGCAAAAGGGCCTGGCGCGGCTGCTGGGGACCCTGGTCGGGACAATAATGTCAGTCGTGTTCATGGGTGTCTTCGCCCAGACGCCCTGGTTGTTCCTGCTGGCCCTGGCGTTGTGGCTAGGGCTGTGTACCGCCAGTTCAACGCTGTTGCGCAGCGCCTGGTCCTATTCATTTGTGTTGGCCGGCTACACGGTGGCGATCATTGCCTTGCCCGCTATCAACCATCCGCTGACGGTGTTCGATCAGGCGGTGGCGCGCTGTACGGAAATCTGCCTGGGGATTATCTGCGCAACGGCCAGCAGTGCCTTGCTCTGGCCGCTGCGGGTCGAACGGCAATTAGCCGATCAGGCCCGGGCTGCCTGGCAAAGCGGTTTCAATGCGGCGCAGGCGACCCTGGCCGGTGATGCCCAGGCGCGCAAGGGGCTGCTGGAAATCCTCGGACGAATCGTCGCGGTGGACGCCCAGCGCGAACATGCCTGGTTCGAAGGCAGCCGTGGTCGGCAACGTGCGCGGGCCATCAGCGGCTTGAGCCAGAAGCTGTTGATGCTGCTGCGTATTGCCCGTTCGGTGCGCAGGCAGTGGAAGCAGTTGGCGCCGCCAGAGTCCGAGCTGTTGTTGCCCTGGATGAACGAGGTTCAGGAGGCGCTGAACAACGCCGATACCGCGACCCTGCAAGCATTGCGCCCGCGCTTGCTCGATGCTTCCCATGATCCGGGCATCAGTTCTGCGCAGAGTTACTGCCTGGTCCGTTTCACCTTGTTGATAGATACCGCCATGGCGGCAAACGCAGCGTTGAAAGTGGTGGAGCAGGGAGGCCAATCACTCGACCCACCGAGAACCCTGACACCACATCGCGATCTGTCTCTGGCCCTGGTCTTCGGCGCCCGCAGCGCATTGGCCTTCCTGGTGGTGTCGAGCTTTTGGCTGGCAACCGCCTGGCCCGCCGCAGCCGGTGCACTGGTATTGACCTGTGTGGTCTGCAGCCTGTTTGCCAGTCGCGAGAACGGTGCGCAGATCGGCATGAGTTTCATGCGCGGCATTTTTCTGGCTATTCCGGCGGCGTTTATCGTCGGGCAAATTCTACTGCCGCAATGGAGCAGTTTCGCGATGCTTTGCCTGGGCATGGGTGTACCGCTGTTTTTTGGTGCCTTGGGCATGGCCAAGGCGCAGATCGGCGCTACTGCCACCTCGTTTTGCCTGCATTTCATCGTATTGGTCGCCCCGTTGAACCAGATGCAGTTCGACGTCGCAACGTTCTTCAACAGCGCGCAGGCCATGGTGATTGGTGTCGGTGCGGCGGTGCTGGCGTTTCACTTGCTGATCCTGCGCAACCCGGCCTGGCATGGCCGACGCCTGCTGGCGGCAACCCTGGACGATCTGGTACGCCTGACACGGCGTAACCTGGCGGGCGCTGAAAGCTGGTTCGGTGGGCGCATGGCCGACCGCTTGCTGCAATTGGCGCGGCACTATCCGGAACTGCCGGAGCCAGCGCGCAGTCGTTGGGACGATGGCTTGCTCGGCCTGGACATCGGCGATGAATTGTTGCACCTGCGCTTGAGCCTGGCGGTGGCGCAGGTGCCGGTCACAGAGCCGCAACGGCGTTATCTCGATGACCTGGAAAATGTCCTGCGCCAAGGCCCCGCTGGCAGTCGCGCCGAGGCATTGGCCGAACCGAGTGCAGCGTTGCTGCAAACCTTGTACGCCTTGCCACCCGGCGATGCGGTGAAACTGGCCCAGGGTGCGGTGCTGCAATTGCAACACAGCTGGCGCGCCTGGTGCCGCCAGCAGGAGGACATCGATGGGCTTGCGTGAGTGGTCAGTGGGCGGTGTGCTGCTCAGCCCGTTCCTGATTTATGTGGTGTTGGCGCTGCTGGTGACCGGCGCCTTGCGCCTGCTGTTGCGCCTGACGCCGGTGAGCCGCTGGATCTGGCATGAAGCGTTATTTGATTGCGCCTTGTACGTCTGCGTATTGACCGTGATCACCGTCGTCCTCGGACCTTTGTAAGGAGTTGAATATGCGTACTTCTGTACGTGTCGCGGTCACCCTGTGCCTGGTGGCGGTGGCAATTTTTGCCGGTTTTCATTTGTGGCAGTACTACATGCTGACACCCTGGACCCGCGACGCGCGCATCCGTGCGGACGTGGTGGTGATTTCCCCGGATGTGTCAGGTTGGGTGCGAGAGCTCAAGGCCTACGACAACCAGCAGGTCAAGGCCGGCGACCTGTTGCTGAGCATTGACCGCGACCGTTTCGAAGCTGCGTTGGAAAAGGCTGAAGCCGTGGTGCAGACCCGCCAGCAACAACTCAATCTACGCGAGCGCGAAGCCAGCCGGCGCGCCAGTCTTGGGCCGCAGGCGATCAGTGCGGAGCTGCGGGAAAACGCGCAGATCAACGCCGGCATCGCCCGTGGCGAACTGCGCGAAGCCCAGGCCGAAGCCAAGGCTGCGCAAATCAATCTGGACCGCAGCCAAGTGCAAGCCCCGCGCAACGGGCACATCACCAACCTGCGCCTGGCCCAAGGCAATTATGTGAATGCTGGGCAATCGGTGATGGCCCTTATCGATGACTCGACCTTTTATGTGCAGGCGTATTTCGAAGAAACCAAACTGCCGCGCATCCATGTCGGCGACCCGGTGAAAGTCTGGTTGATGAGCGCCGGGGATGCCTTGCAGGGGCGGGTGGAAAGCATCAGTCGGGGGATTGCCGACCGAAATACCACGCCGGATGGCCAGTTGTTGGCAGAGGTGGAGCCGACATTCAACTGGGTTCGGCTGGCGCAACGGATACCGGTGCGCATCAAGTTGGAGAACGTGCCTGAGGGGCTCAACTTGAGTGCGGGGATGACGGCGAGCGTACAGGTGCAGGAGGGTTCACACTGATCGTTCCCCACGCTCCGCGTGGGAATGCAGCCCGGGACGCTCTGCGTCCCAAAAAGCCGAACGCGGAGCGTCCGTTGAGGCATTCCCACGCGGAGCGTGGGAACGATCATAACGACACGTCAGCCAATGCTGATCGGCGGCAACTCGGTCAAGGTCACCGACTGTTGCTTGCGCGGTGCGAGGATCTGCGCCTCGCCGTCCACCACCAGCTCATCGCGCTGGTTGAACACGCGAGTGGCAATGCGCACGCGAAACTTCGGCAGTTTCTCGAGGATTTCCAGGCGCACCGTCAGGGTGTCGCCAATCTTCACCGGCTTCTGAAAGCTCATCTGCTGGCCGATGTAGATAGTGCCCGGCCCAGGCAGCTCGCAGGCCACCGCGGCACTGATCAGTGCACCGCTGAACATGCCGTGGGCGATTCGCTCCTTGAACATGGTACTGGCGGCGTATTCGGCGTCCAGGTGCACCGGGTTGTGGTCGCCGGACATCGCGGCGAACAGCTGGATATCGCGCTCTTCAACGGTTTTGCTGAAGCTGGCGGTCTGGCCGACTTCGAGGTCTTCGTAAGGGGTGTTGGTAACCTGGGTCATGTCTCTCGATTCCTGTGACGAATTAAAAAATTCACAAAAAACTATTCGGTTCGGTGTGGTCGTGGACTGCTCAACGCCTGGTTGATCCAGGCCAACACGTCGCTCGTCACTTCATCACGGTTGATGTCATTGAACAGTTCGTGCCGCGCCTGCGGGTAAACGGTCAGTTGCAAGTTCTGGCTGCCAGCCTTGCGCAGCGCGTTGGCCAGATCCTTCAGACGCTTGCCCTCACTCACCGGATCACATTCGCCGCCAATCACCAGCAGCGGCAGGCCCGGATCGATCTGGGCGAGATTGGACGCTTTGCTGATTTGCTGCAACCCGCCGAGCAAGTCGATCCAAAGCTGGTTGGTACAACGAAAGCCGCACAGCGGATCGTTGGCGTACAGGTCGACTTCCACCGGGTCACGGCTGAGCCAGTCGAAGCGGGTGCGCGCCGGTTTGAATTTTTTGTTGAACGAGCCAAACGACAGCCATTCGATCAGGGCGCTGCGGCCCTTGGGGCCCTGGCGCAGGCGTTCGACACGGGCGATTTGCCGGGCTGCACGATAAAGCGCCACCGGCTGGAAGTTCGAACCGCTGAGAATGGCCCCGTGCAGGCTGGCACTGTGATGCAACAGATAGGCCTGGGCGATGTAGCTGCCCATGCTGTGCCCAAGCAGCACGATAGGCACCCCGGGGTGTTGCTGGCCGATGTGCTGGTTGAGGCACGCCAGGTCACCCACCACTTTGGCCCAGCCGTCACTGTCGGCGAAATGGCCGAGCGTCCCGTTTTCGGCAGTTTTGCCATGTCCGCGCAGGTCCGGCGCGTAGACACCGTAACCCTGCTCGCAGAATTTTTCCGCCAGGCGCGCGTAGCGGCCGCTGTGTTCTGCCATGCCGTGAGCCAGCAAAATCACGGCCTTGAGCTCGCCAGCAGGTAGCCACTGGTTGGCGAAGAGGCGGTTGCGGTCACTGGTGGTCAGCCAGAACGTGTCGTGGATCATGGCGATTCCTTTCCATGCAGGGTGCGCGAGGTGGTTGCATTGTATAGCGCATAAAGCCGCTGGCATCAGCCCACGCCACGGCGGGAAGATTCACACGATCAATGACGCCTTGGCCCATATTTGCCTGATTCACCATAGCTGCTAGTGTCCGTGAAGCTCCGCGTTCTGTTGTTGCGAAAAGACAGGGCAGCGGCCCCGGATAGGTTCAGGTAAAGAGGACAAGAACAATGCAACCTGATTTCTGGAATGACAAACGCCCGGCCGGCGTACCCCTGGACATTGATGTCGCTGAATACAAGTCGGTCATCGAGGTGTTCGAACGTTCCTGCAAGAAGTTCGCGGATCGCCCGGCATTCAGCAACATGGGTGTCACCCTGACCTACGCCGAACTGGAACGCTACAGCGCAGCGTTCGCCGGTTACCTGCAAGCCCACACCGACCTGATGCCGGGGGATCGCATCGCGGTGCAGATGCCCAACGTCCTGCAATACCCGATCGCCGTATTCGGCGCCTTGCGCGCCGGGCTGATCGTGGTCAACACCAACCCGCTGTACACCGCGCGGGAGATGCGCCATCAGTTCAAGGACTCCGGTGCCCGGGCACTGGTGTACCTGAACATGTTCGGGGCCAAGGTCCAGGAAGTGCTCCCGGATACCGACATCCAGTACCTGATCGAAGCGAAGATGGGCGACCTGATGCCCACCGCCAAGGGCTGGTTGGTCAATACGCTGGTGAGCAAGGTGAAAAAAATGGTCCCGGCCTATTCCTTGCCCCAGGCCATTTCCTTCAAAAGCGCCTTGCATCAGGGCAAAGGGAAGAGCATCAAGCCGCTGAACGCCGGCCTCAAGGATATTGCCGTGCTGCAATACACCGGCGGTACCACCGGCCTGGCCAAGGGGGCGATGCTGACCCACGGTAACCTGGTGGCGAACATGCAGCAGGCGCGGGCCTGCCTTAGCCAGTTCGCGGCCGACGGCCAGGCGCTGCTGCGCGAAGGCCAGGAGGTGATGATTGCACCGCTGCCGCTGTACCACATCTATGCCTTCACGGCCAATTGCATGTGCATGATGGTGACCGGCAACCACAACGTGCTGATCACCAATCCGCGGGACATTGGCGGCTTCATCAAGGAGCTGAAAAACTGGCGGTTCTCGGCATTGCTGGGGCTCAACACGCTGTTCGTCGCGCTGATGGACCACCCGGACTTCAAGACCCTCGACTTCTCCAGCCTGAAACTCACCAACTCCGGCGGCACCGCACTGGTCAAGGCCACGGCCGAGCGCTGGGAGCAGTTGACCGGTTGCCGCATCACCGAAGGTTACGGCCTGACCGAAACCTCGCCGGTGGCCTGCACCAACCCGTACGGCGACCAGTCGCGCATCGGCACGGTCGGCCTGCCCGTGCCGGGCACCACGTTGAAGGTGATCAACGACGAAGGGGTCGAGCAGCCATTGGGCGAGCGGGGCGAGCTGTGCATCAAGGGCCCGCAGATCATGAAGGGCTACTGGCAGAAACCCGAAGCGACCAACGAAGTGCTGGATGCCGAGGGCTGGTTCAAGTCGGGTGACATTGCGGTGATCGACCCGGACGGCTTTGTGCGCATCGTCGATCGCAAGAAGGACATGATCAT